>NZ_JBHZAV010000094.1:0-36327 GCF_042754445.1 Embleya sp. NPDC059213 | reverse complement strand
GGCCGAGGGTGCCTGCCCGTAGGCACCCTCGGCCGGCGAAGTGCTCCGCACTCGACCATCACGCGGCGATCGGGTCGCCCGCCGCTACACCGCAGGCGGGCAGCTCGGTGGCGGCATCAGAATCCCGGCGGACGGCGGAACCCGCCGATCACCTCCGCAAGGCGCTGCACGAACCGGACCGCGGTGCGGTCGTGCAGGTACGGCGCGATCACCTGAATGCCGACCGGCAGCCCGTCCCGGGTCGTCCCGACGGGCGCCACCGCCGCAGGCAGGTGGTTGACCGACGACGGCGCCATCCACGTGAGCATCTCGCGATACGGCCGCTCGGCGCCGTCGACCCGCAGTGTTCGGACCGACCAGCTCGGATCGGGTCGATGGTCGTGGGGGAAGGCAGCCGTAGGACTCACCGGGCACAGGAGCACGTCGACGTCGCGGAAGAACTCGGCCCAGCGGCGGCGGGAGTGCTGCCGCCGTTCGTCGAGCGCGTGCCAGTCACGGAAGCTGACCGTCAGGTCCGACGCGAACCCGCCCGCGGCCCCTTCGGCCGCGGCAAGGTCCACAAGCCCGGCGTACGACTCGTCCGGCTCGACCAGCCCGCTCTGCGCCATCAGCAACGGCTGATAGAGAGCCATCGTCTCGTCGAGCCCGACCGGCCCCTTGCCCTCGACCACGGCAGCGCCCTCGGCCCGAACGGCCTCCAGCACCGCCTGCATGATCTCGACCAACTCGCTGTCGACGGGGCAGAACGGGTCGTCGAGCCATGCCGCAACCCGGAACTCCCGCAGCGAGTTCGCCCTGGCGGCGGGCAGCTCCAGTCGCCATGCCGGGGCGCGGTCGTGGTCAGCTCCTGCGAGCACGTCGAGACCCAGGTCGAGGTCATCGGCATGCCTGCCGAGCGGGCCGAGTACCGCCATGTCGAAATCGGCGAGCGTCCCGGGAGCATGTCCAGAGACACTCCCGTACCTCGGCACGATCCCGAACGACGGCCGCAGCCCGTAGACGCCGCAGAAGTGGGCAGGCACCCGAATCGAGCCTGCCGTGTCGCCGCCGAGTTCCAGTCCGGTCAGTCCCGCCGCGAGTGCCGCGGCGGATCCACCGGACGAACCGCCCGGCCCGCGGGTCGGGTCCCACGGATTGTTCGTGGTCCCGTAAATCTCGTTGTAGGTCTGCCAGTCCCGGGCGTCGGGCGGCATGTTGGACTTGCCGAACACGATCGCTCCGGCGTTCCTGATCCGCGCGACCGACTCGGCGTCGTGCGTCGAGACGTGATGTCCCCAGCGGGTCGAACCTCCGGTGGTCCGCATGCCCGCAACCTCAAGACTGTCCTTGATCGTCACGGGGACACCGTGCAGGCGGCCGAGCGGCTCACCGCGGGAGAGCGCGTGGTCGGCCGCCAGCGCCGCAGCCCTCGCACCCTCCTCGTCCTGGGCGACAACGGCGTTCACCTGCGGACCGAGCTTCTCCACCCGGGCGAGGTAGTGGTCGAGCAATTCGACGCTCGACACCTCCTTCGCCGCGACGGCGGCAGCGAGCTGACCTGCGGAGCTGAATGTTAGATCGGTCATGCAAACCTCCAGGTAAAGCCTGATCCACGGCAATCACTCACCGTAAGAACAGTCTATGGAATCGTTTCATCATGGTGGGCCAAAAGCGTGAGGGACATCACAGTCAAGTGCGAGGGCGGCAGAGCCCTTGCATTTTTCGGATGACCCTGCACCCAATGACCTGCGCATTCGTGGAATCCGGGGTCGTCCGCATCACCGGCCGGGTCGGCTGTTCACCGACCCCGCCTACGACTTCGACCCCAGCAACGACTACAGTGAGTGACCTCGGCGGCTCCGAGCCCGCAGCGCAATGCTCGGCTTGGCCCCGGACAATCGGAGGTCTGAGCTTCTGCCGTTCACGCCAGGGAGCACGTGGCCGGCCTGGGTGGCGGGACGCTCGGGCGGTGCGGGCGAAGTACACGGCGGCGGCCTCCACGAAGGCGTCGCAGGCGCTTTTGGCGTCCTCGCAGGCCCTCGTCGCCTCGGCAAGGTTGGTGTCTGCCTCCAGCCGGTCGCGCCGCAACCACTCGCCGCGCACGGGCGGCCTCGGTGCGGCCGAGCAAAGCCCAGACGGTTCGCACCGGTCTGGGCCGTGTGCCGAAAGTGGATCTTGAACGTTGGATGATCACGGTTCATGGGGCGCGGAGATCTGACGGATGACCAGTGGGCGGTGCCGGAGCCGTTATTGCCGAAGGCGACGCGGACAGGACGACCGCCCGTCCGGCCTCGGCGGCGGCCGATCGACGGCATACGATTCCGGCTGCGCACCGGTGTTTCGTGCGGGACGTGCCCGTCGAGTACGGACCATGGGGCCGGGTCCATGACCTGTTCCGCCAATGGCAGAGGGACGGCACCCGGCACGGGATCTTCACGCGGCTACGGTCTCCGGCCGACGCGACGGGTGTGATCACGTGGACCCTGAGCGTCGACTCCACGGTGTGCCGCGCTCATCAGCACGCGGCCGGGGCCCGCAAGCAGGGTGAACTGCGGAAGGAGAACCACCAGGCGGGGTCGTCGCCGAGCCCGATGATCACGCCCTCGGACGCTCGCGCGGCGGCTTCACCACCAAGCCACACCCGGCCATCAAGCAGAGACGGAAGCCCATGCCCCTCGTGCTCACGGCAGGACGGCCCGGCAACCAGCAAGCTCGCAATCCGCCACGAGGCCACCGTCCTCGTAGCGGCCCTCAACGAGTGGCTGTGACCGGCAGGGTTGCGCAGACAGTGGGCAGCGCGGCCGGTCACCCCGGCGGCCGCGTCGTGTGCGATCGGCTCGTTGGTCGGCGGGTTCCGGGATCACCGCGCGGATCCCGCGTCTGCGCAGGTGGGAGCGGATCGCCCGGGACGAGTACGCGCGGTCGGCGAGCACGACGTCCGGGCGCACTCGCAGGCGACCGACCGCGCACGGGACCCGGATCACGGCCATGACGTTCTCGAACCGCGGTGCGTCGCCCGCCTGTCCGGCGATCACGACGAACGCGAGCGAACGACACCGGCCGTCGGCCGCGTCGTGGGCTTTGATCGTCGGTCCACCGCGAGATCGCCGAGGGCATGCGCACGATGATCCGTCCACCGCCCGCCCGCCGAGGCGTGCGATCCGGCAACAACGGCTCGATCAGCTTCCACCGGCCATTGATCGAGCCCCCACGAACACCCACGTCACATCAAATGACCATCCCATCCCGGACCCCGCTCTTGGCGGGAGCGGTTCGGCGCTTGGGGTGGGAGCACAGACGTGTTCTGCAGGACGCAGGCTGTGGTGGCGCCGCCGAAGTCCAAAGTCGGCTTGGACGCCGTAATCTGCCTGATGCCCGGGGTGTACCGGGCCTTGATACGGGAGCACGGAGTCGGATTCCGGGCGGTGAAGGCCGCGTTGGAGTCGGTCTGGCCGGAGCTGCGGAAAACTGCGGACCAGCGCCGAGTCCTACCGGCTCGCCGGCACCGGGGCGGCGCGAGAACAGGCAGCCACCGCAGGCCCACCCCCGCCGACATCCGTCAGACCAGGCAGAACTCGTTTCCTTCCGGATCGCTCATCACCACGTGATCGGGCCTGCCCTGCAAATCGTCCTCCCGGACCACGGTCGCACCCGCAGCAGTCAACCGCTCCACCGCTTCCACCACACGTGGCCATCGCACCTCCCACGGTGTTTCACGACCGCCGCCGACCTGCACGTCCAAGTGCAGCCGGTTCTTCACAACCTTCGGCTCGGGCACCTGCAGGAAGGAGAGGTTGGGACCCACCCCGTCCGGATCCGAGAGGTACGCACCCTCATCCCACTCGTCCTCCGGGATCCCATGGTGAGCGAACCATTCCTCCCAACTCCCGAACCCTGTGGGCGCGGGCTTCTCCGCATAGCCCAAGGCAAGCGCCCAAAACCTGGCGAGCTTCGCTGGTTGCGCGCAGTCGATCGTCAGGCTCCACCTGATCGTCATGCGGCCCTCCCTGTCAGATACGGCGACGTTACCGCGCACCTCTGACACCTCCGGACGACTACGTCACCGGTGAGCCGTCATTGCTTGGCGGCCGGCCGGGTCTCTCACACTGGCTGAAAGGCATGAGAAAGCGTTTTCGACGACGCTCTGACCTGCGACGATGCCGTGTGTGCCGTTCTAAGAGGCCGAAACTGAGGGGCGCAGGGGATCATACCGACCACGGGCGGCTGCGGGCATACACAGGATTTCCCGCATATACGCAGGTCAGAGGGGGTCCATCGGGCCCCGAGGGCAGGTCTCGGACCGATCCTGCCGAATCGTCACTCTCACGTGTGCCGGGCGGAGGCCGAAGGGTGCTTCGAGGTGGGTGGGGGGTGCGAGGCGGTCGGGTGCGTTGGTGAGGTGCAGGCGCCAGGTGCGTTGGGGCGAGGGACGTCTCGCGGCTGATCGGTCCGGGACAACCTGCGAGTCGACACCGGGTCGGTTCGGCAGCGTGGGGGATTGCTTGCTTGAGGGCGGGACCCAAGAAATGTCGTCGTTC
This sequence comes from Embleya sp. NPDC059213, assembly GCF_042754445.1. Taxonomy (NCBI): domain Bacteria; kingdom Bacillati; phylum Actinomycetota; class Actinomycetes; order Kitasatosporales; family Streptomycetaceae; genus Embleya; species Embleya sp. NPDC059213. Next base: position 31,810 of record NZ_JBHZAV010000094.1, on the reverse strand, counting down.
GGGAAAGCTCCCAAGCCAAGGCCGTTCGGATCGTGCGGAGCGGGCGGTGGGCGCGTGGGCCTTGCACGCATAAATCATCTGCGTGTGGAGTGACCCGTCTGCTACTTGTGGTCGCGTGCGCGCTCATGTGAGATGGCATCTGCTTCGCGGTCGAGCCTCCGTACGGTTGAGCCCGCGCGCGTCCACCTGCTTGCTCGGCAACTTTGCAGTCGTCAGGCGGCGCTCTTCCCGGAGGGGTCGGCAGGGGAGTGCGCCGAGAAGGCACGACGGCGAGGGGGTGGTGGTCGGCGTGCTGATGTGCGGCAGACCCGGGTATTGACGGGTGATGGTCATCCTTGGGTCCGTCGAGTTGGCCGTGATGATGGCCCATCAACATGCGAGCGAGGAACCCCGAGTGTGGGCTCGCCGGATGGATCCTTTGGCGCGACGGCGATCCTTGCCAGGGTGGTGGCCGCCAAGCCGCGTGGCGTCGAGCCGCTCGACCGTCACTGGGACGGGCCCTCAATTCTCTTCTGTACGCGTCCCTACAGGCTGGGGAACCTGTCCACAGCGTGCCGATGGTGCGCAGAGCTCGCGATACTCTGCGGGACACGTGGGATGAGGGACATCGCTGATCCTCATCAGATCACCTCTGGGTGGCACGCGTGCGGGCTGTATCTCTTGCGAATCGCGCCTGTGTGGATCGGGTGGGATCCGCCGTCATGAGGCGTGCGTTCAATGTGGGTGCGAGCACGGTTGCGGCGCGCGAGCTGCTATCGAGGTGCTGTTGAAGACAGCAATCGGAAGGGTCATTCGGGGCTGGGAAGGTCTGAAGCGCGGAAGAACCACGGCTTCAGCAAGGAGGAGAGACGGCTTTTGGAGCGGATCCTTGATGTCAATCTCGGTGGAATAGTGGCCAGGTATCACGACTTGGCACGCCCGAGACCAACCGACTGGAGTCCAGATGATCATGGCTCTGAACTGCATATTTCACAAGTTCACAACTCATACAACGCAACATGCAACGGAGACTGAAGCGCGAACTGCATGGCAACATGTTCGGATGAATGTCCATGACACTGGGTCGGAAGATAGATCGTAGATCGCATGGGAAGATGTGCGTGATGATAGAGCGAGAAGTATTCTGCAAACTGCTACGAGATATGTTCTTTAACTTGCAACGTTAAAACGGCGGGTGTACGGGCGTGTGTGCGGGCGGGTGTTGCTGCGGCCGTATGGATGGGTGTGCGGATCCATGGACGGGCGGATGGCTCTACGGGCTGATGTGCAGATGGGCGGGTGACCGTACGGATGGACGTGCGGACGTGTGGATGGAGCGAACGACGGATGGTGATGCGGGCATTGCGATGGCTGTGACTGTGTGCGGACGGGTGGACGGGTATTCGGGAGGACGGGCGGGCGGGCCGAACGATGGGTGGTCGGATGGATCTACGGATCTGTGGCCGGCCGGGCGGACGGCCGGATGGGCGCACAGATGTATGTGCGGCTGGATGGAGGGGTGTCGGGGCGGGCGGACGTGCCTTCGGATGGGCGGGTGTTTCTGTGGATGGATCGAGCGATCGCCGGATGGGCGGGTAGATCTTCGGGTGGGCGTACCTATGGGTCTGCGGGTGGGTGGGCGGTTGTTCGGGCGGGTGCGTGGCTGGGCGTGCGGAGGTGCGGGCGTACGGGTGCACGAATGGATGGGCGGTGGGACGGCTCTGCGGGCGTGCGGATGGACCGACGGACGGAGCGAGCCGCGGCTCGGTCGGCCTTCGGGCGCACGGAACGACGGATGAGCGTTCGGACGGTCGGCGCGGTGGAGCAGCGGCCGGGTGGACGACACGCTCTGCGTTGGTGTCGGCGGGTGTGCGGCCGGAACGGCGGGCGGTCGGGCCGAACGACGAGCGGACGGCCGGCCGTGTCTGCGGATCGATCGATCCGCCGCCCGCACGGTGGGCCGCGCGCTGGGTGGCCGAACCTGTGGCCGGACCTACGTTCGGCCCGATCCGACAGTCTTGCGAACAACCGAGCCACGGCTCACGGTACGGTCGGCGCGATCTGCGACCGGCACGATCGCTCGCTCGAACCGTGCCGCACACGACCGACCGACGGCCCGAACGAACCACAGGCGGGTCGGCCTTCGTATCGGCGTGCGGCCGACACACACAAGCTCGCGCTGTACGGAGCTACGGCCGGCAGGGCCTCTCTGCGGCCCTGTGGCGGCCCGGACGGGCGAAGCACACAGCCGAACGTCGGAACGACCGCTGGACGCCTCTCACGGACGACAGAACGATCCGTCGCACACCCGCTGGTCACGTGGCACCGACACTCGACGGACAGACGGACGGGCGAACACACGCGCCGACGAGCGCCTGTTGCGACGAGTGCCTGGATGCCCGGACAGACACCTGGACGGACAGACGGGCGGACGGACAGACGGGCGGACGGACGGGCGGACGGACAGACGGACAAACCGACGGACGAGCGTGTGTGGTTGCTCCCGGCCGACACAGATGGGGGCGGTCTCGCAACGTCGCCATTTCGTCCGGGGGTTGGTCTCGCGTTCGGACCCACGGCTCGGCGCACCGGCTTGCTCCGCCCGGATGCGGGGGAGCCCCACCTGCCTGGGTCGTCCACTCTCGGCCCAACTCGGCGGCGCAGTCCTGCCGGCCCGACCCAACCCGGTGTGGCGGGCACGGCCAGGCCCGACCAGGCCCCAACCCATCACGGGCCAGACTCGGCACGTCACAACCCCGCGCGACACACTCCGGACCGGCATGACCCGGCCCAACCGGCTCGACTTGGCCCCAACCCAGCCGCGGCACACCGAGACCGACCCCGGCGCGCCCCAAGCCGGGCCAACCCGGCCCCGCCCAGCCCACCTGGGCCCAACCCGCCTGGGCCCCCACCACACGACGCAGCCCAACCCAGGCGACGCGACCCAGCGCATCTCACGCCGACCAAGCCAACCCCACCCGGGCCGCCCCACCCGGAACCGGACCGGCCACCCACCCCCTCACAACCCAACCCAACCCAAGCCCCCGCACCGCACAGCAGGCACAGCCCGGATCAGCCCGGATCAGCCCAAGCAACCCGCCCAACTCCGCAGCCCGGTGTGCGCAACCCGTCCGCCCGCCCAGGGGCCGTCTCCCGACCGATTCGCCCCCCGCAGCGACAGACCACGCGCGAAGGGGTGATGTGGCCGGCCCGTCCGGGTGTCCTTGGGGTCGGCTGGCGGAGGTGATGATTCGTCCTGTGTCTCGATATGTCGAACAGATGGCCCATAAATCGAGAGTTCCATCGCCAATTCGTGCGCCAAAAGAGTCTGTTGGGGGCGTTGATTCGGCCGACCAAACGGGTTAACCGGGACATACGGGTGGGTTTTCCGAGTGTCACAGTGAATTTTGGGATTCCGCTGCTAACCTGACAGACAAAACTTAGGCCGGACCCCTCAAGGACGTCTTGAAGGTTCTGCCCGCTAGATCCTGGTTCGTTGCGCTTTCGGGCTTCCGACGGAAGTATCGAGCAGCTACCCCGGAGGTGCGTCGTCTTCCCTGTCAGGTGCAGCGGACGGCTCTGACAGGCCACCGGCAGAAACCCGGCTCCCGCAGGCGTTCGGTCGCTCTACTTCGAGAGGACGCACGATGGGTGCAGTTGTGGCGGTGGCCAGCCAGAAGGGGGGTCCCGGGAAGACGACGACGACGGTGAACCTCGCGAGCGCTCTGGCGATCAACGGCTTTCACGCTCTCGTGGTCGACCTGGAGCCCCAGGCCCAGGCCGGCGTCGCCCTCGGCGTGGTCCCGCAGCCCCAGCGCTCGGTCGGCTTCGCGCTGTACGCGCAGCTCAACGGCATGACGCCCGACGTGCCGGAGATGATCTTCGACCGCAGCGAGCTGCTCAAGTCCTTCGAGACCACCGGCAGCCTCAGCCTCTTCGGCTCGGTGCAGAGCACGATGGTCGACGCCGAGCGCAAGATCGCCGGGATGGACTTCTCCACCACCGGGATCCTGCGTCGCATCCTCGAACCGATCCGGCGCACTCCGACGATCATTCTGATCGACACCCCGCCCAGCGTCAGCGCCCTGTCCGCGGTCGCCCTCGCCGCCGCCGACTTCGTGGTCGCGGTGTGCGAACCGCTGTACGCGACCGTTCAGGGCGCCGCGGTGATCAAGGGCCTGACCGCGGCCACTTCCGAGCGCACCCTCGGCGAGTGCGAGCCGCGCTTCATCGGCACGGTCATCAACAAGGCCAACGCCCCGTCCCGCCGCACCAGCGAGGACGACCAGGTCGAGCAGCGGCTGGCCGACTACGGCCTCGACCCGTTCCAGACGCAGATCCGCCGGGACAGCCGGATCTCGCAGGCGTACGAGATCGGGCGCCCCGTCTGCATAGAGCAACCGAACATCGCCGCGAGCGTTGCCTACACCGAGCTGGCCATCGAACTGTTCGACCGTGTGAAGCAGGCAGCCTGATGACAGACGAGAAGCCCGCGCCCAAGTCCAGGGCCAAAGCGCGAAAGGCCCCTGCCGTCCAGTCGTCCGTCCTGGCCGCGGCGCTCCAGGACGCCATGAACGGCAGCTTCCTCAACTCGGGCACCGACTCGACGGCGGCGCTTCTGGCACAGATGGGCGGCGGCAACGGGTCCGCCGGTACCACCTCGGGGCCACCGTTCAAGAACGCGGCACCGGCCGTACCGGCACCCGCACCCGAGCCGACCCCGGAACCCGTACCGGAACCCGAGCCGGTCCACGCGGCGGCCGCACCCACCGCCGAGGAGACCCCGCTCCCGGCGGCCCCACGCGTCGAAGCGCCGCAGGCCCCCGAGGCGGCATCGCAGCCTGCCCGGGAACCGGCCCCCGCCCCACAGCAGATCGCGGAACCGACCCCGGAACCCGTACCGGAACCGACGCCGGCCGCCACCGCGCCGGCAACCCCGGAACCGGCGGCCCCGGCCCAGGCCCGAACCCACGAGCCGGCCCACACCCCGCGCTCCGAGCCGGCAGCCCACACCACCCCCGCCCCGGAGCCGACACCCGAGCCCACCCCGGCCCCCACCCCCCAGCCCACCCGGGCCCAAAGCGAGCCCCAGCCCCCGGTCGCCGAGCCGCCGCCCCGTGCACCGGAGCCGGTCCAGGCCCCGGCGACCCAGCCCGCCAAGGCGTCGACGTCCGCGAAGCCCCCGGCCGCCCGCTCCTCCCGTCGCAGCACCCCCGCTCCGGCGCCCGCCTCACCGGCCCCGGTCGCCACCGGCTCCGCCGAAGGGCAGTCGGCACACGCGTCGTTGCTGGATAGCTTTCTCGACGCGCGGATAAACTCCAAGGGCTGGGAGACCTGGGGATTCCGGCTCCTGCCCGACGTCAAGGCGCGCCTGGGCAAGCGGCTCACCGCCGACAAACGTTCGTCGCAGAACCGCCGGCTGGCCCTCGGCCACTACCTCAACGCGGCATTGCTCGAACTCCCGGACGACAACGACGAGCAGATCGAAATGATCCGCTCGTTCCTGCGTGCCAGGGGCGGGATCACCGACCCGAGCCAGTCCTCCAGCTACCGGGTCAGCCCGGCCGTGTACGAACTCGCGCGCGACCTGGACACCGAACTCACCGCGACCGAGAAGCGCGGCCTGGTCGTGTACCTGTTCTCGGCCGCCGTCGAACTGTTCCTCGAACGCCTCGACGCCGAGGGCGCCCTCGGCCGACCCGAGATCTTTTCGCCCCAGCAGTAATCCGCCGTCGGCGGGTGCGGAGGACACCCAGTCCCCCGTGCCTGCCGACGGCACTTTCATGCCGGGCGCCGGGAACTCCCCGATGGACCGACTCCCGCAGCGGGCCGCCGCCGGGATCGCCGAGCGAGCCGCCGAGTGGCCTCCTGAGGGCACATCGACCCGCCGGCCACCCAACGAGACCCACCCACGCCGCCCAGGCGCTCAGAAGGCCGTCTGGAGCGTTCGAGACGCCTCTTCCGCAGCCTCGGCGGCCAGTTCCCGGTCCTCGCGGCAGTCGGCGCAGACGCCGTCCGCCCGCAGCCCGCGAACCGCCCGATCGCAGTCCTCGCAGGTCCCGATCGGCACCGGCGCCCCCGTCGACCGGACCTCCGCCACCGGCGTCACCGCCGCGAGCGCCGCCGCCGTCTGCCGAGCCCGGTGCGCGGCCCGCCGTTCGGCCCCGAAACGCTCGTCCGCCTCGGCCCGCCGATCCTGGTCCCGCCGAGCGCAGTTGCGGCACGCGAACGGGTCCCCGGCCACACCCGCGTCGGAAGCGGCCACAGGCAGCCACAGGCGGCCGTCCTCGCAGTTCGGGTCCTCGCACCCCCGCCGGGCCAGTCCGCGGCCGCTCAGCCAGCCCACAGGGCTCCGGACGGCCCCGTCCCGGGTCCGCCAGCGGTCCGCCAGCCGGGCGAAGACCCGCTCCGCGTCGCCGACTTCCGCCACGGCCCGATCGACCAAACCGGCGGCCGCGATCCGCTGCCCGGTGCTCATCCCGGCCACCAGCGGCCCGATCCCGGCGAATGCCCTGGCCGCCGTCGCCGAGATGGTGGTCCGGTGATCCGGCATCGGGACCGGGCGCATTCGACGGGGTTCCGCCGCAGGCGTTCCGAGCGCGGGTGCCGTCGCCGAAGTCGGTTGCGGGCTCATCGCGGGCTCGTGCCCGTCTACCACGCAAGACGCCCTGCGGGCGGAACCCCCTCGGGAATCCGCGTTCATCCGTAGGTCAATCGGAGTGTCTTCCTTATACGTGACGGAGGTCCCAACCCCCTGCGGACCCGACGTCCATTGACCCTCCGCACCCAGGCTCCGACCTGCCGAAATGCCGTTCCGGACCGACTCGGACGAGTCCTCGACGGCAGCCTCCGAACCCGTCTTCGAGCCGGCCTCCGCAGGTGTCGCGGAAGTCACTCGAGACTCCCCCACCGGCACCGGGCGAGTCGCGGCCACGTCCGTGGCGTCCGCGCCGTCGGCGACGCGCGCCGAGACACGAGCACCCACGACGACCCGCGCCCCATCGGTCGTCCAGTCGGTCGTGCGCTCGGGAGTCTCCGCACGTGTCACCGGCCGTGCCTCGACCAGCGCGATCTCCGTGATCTCCGCGACATTCCGAGCCTCCTCCTCGGGCGCCGCGGCGAAAATGTCGACGGGCTCGGTCGCCTCGGTGTCCACACCGGCGGCGGCGTCCGGCTCGTGGTCGTTCGGGTGCTCGAACGGTCGGAGCGGGATGAGCATGTTGCGGCCCTGCCACCCTTCCCGGCGGCCCACCTCGACCCAGCCCCAACGCTCCAGGTCGGAGACCACGCCGCGGGCGGCGCGCACGCTCACCGGCTCGCCGATCCGCCGGCCGGACTGGTGCCGGAGCATGTCGGCCAGCTCGGCATAGGTCAGGTGGTGGCCGCGGGCTCGGGCGTAACAGATGACCGCGTACGCCCGGGCATGCCGGTGCGGGACCGCGCCCAGGAGGGCGACGGGCACCATCACCCACGGCTCGCCCTTTTCCGGCGTGCGCAACCGGCGGACCGCCGAAGTCCCGGTCCCGGAAGGCTTGGTGCGGCGTACGACGGTGAGTTCCTCACCTGCGGTGAGCTGCTTCTGCGCGGCGTACAGCGAGGACGGGGCCTTGAGTGCGACGCGGCCGTCGGGCTGGGTCACCGAGCGGACGGTCAGGCCCAGGTAGCGGGCGATGGTGGTCAGGTCGGCGATGCAGCCGGGCTGGTTGGGGCCGGCCGCCAGGTGGCCGACCTTGGCGGCGAAGACGAAGGCCAGGTCGCTGTACGCCTCGCCGGTCACCACCCGCAGCGGGACCTTGACCGAGGCCCGACGGACCGAGTCCGGCATGGTCGGATCGACGCCTCGGGCGCCGCCGACGCGAACTCGCGCCGCGCGCAAGGCGGCACGCACCCGAGCCTGCATCGTGAATCCAGAGGATTCGGGCACACTTGAAGAGGGCAAGGACCTGGCTGAAGACAGCACTGGGCCTGCCTCGGGGATCGCAGGTATGATCTGCTCCTGAAGCTGGTGAAGAGAAAGAGGTAAGGGCGACCCGACCGTTCGGCGCGTGGAAGTACCGGAACGGCTGGGTCTTACTGTTCGGTTGTGTAAGCGGCCGGCGGGCCTCCTTTCTCCGACGGCGCCCCTAGGGGCGCTGAGCTGCGAGCGAGTGGACTAGGGCTGGACTCCTAGGCCACTCGCTCTGCTTTTGCGGCCGTACTTTCCGAGCGGCGGTCAGGCGGCACCGTGGCGTCGTCCGACCTGCTCCTGTTCGGCGGCGAGGGCCCGCAGAGCCTGCTGGGCCCACGCGCCGAGCGTGAGGTACTGGTAAGGCGTGTTTTCCTCGACGAACCGCAGCGCGAGCGCGGCGTGTTCGCTGGGTCGAACGGCCAGGTCGGCTCCCGAGGGATGCACGTAGAGGCCGGTCATCGGGTCGACATCGGCGAGATCGCCCACTCGTGAGTGCTCGATGGCCAGGTGTTCCCACAGGCGCAGGCGTTGTGGCGTGTTGCGCGCATAGTTCTCCCCCGGCCAGCTGATCCTTCGCAATGCCTCGAAGGTGAGCAGGGGCAGTACGTCGCTGGGCGAGAGCACCGTCGGGTGCAGCACGTTTCGGTCCCGTGCCTCGTAGCCCACCTTGCTGGGCAGACCCGCGATGGCCGCGAGCCTCGCCACGGTCCAACGCTCCCGGGAAGTGGCCATGACCGTCCTTTCGTGTCAACGACTGAACCCTATCGCTATCTCTGGCAAATAACTTCCTGTCAGGAGAGTCGGCGTGTCGCCCGTCGTTATGGGGTCATCACAAGAACTGCGCAAAAGCCCAGAAAATAAGGCATTAGCGCCGTGTTCGATCTGCATGTTGGAAGATCCACCCGCACATCCATCCCCTGTCACGCATGAATACCCAGGCGCCGAGTGTGCGCTCCGTTGTTCGAGCCAGTGCTTGAGCGAGCGTCGGATCCACCGTTCGGACCAGCGTTCGCCCCGCCGTTCCAGCGCGCCGACGCGCCGTCGTGCCACCCGCCGCGAGACCTACCGGCGGCTCCACCGCACGGGCCGCCGTTTCGCCCGTTGCTCCGACCGGCCACCCACGTCTCCGTGCATCCGTCGTCCGCGCCACACAGCCGCCCACACACCCGCACATACAGCCATGCGCTTTGACGAACAGGTTGGGACCCAGCTCGCCATGCAGAGTCCCGGACAGCACCACGCACAGATCACCAAACAATCTCCCGTGCGGATCTCCGCACAGCTCGCCATGCAAGTTGCAGGTCAACCGCCATTTGAAGGGCATCCGCAGTCGATTCCGCAGGCGATCGAAAGACCGCTCCGGTCGAGCCGATTCACCGGGCACCGTCGGATCTTGCGTGGGATGATCGGCGCCGAATTGTCGGCATCGACGCGCCCCGGCCCGTGCTCCGGGCCGCATCGACCGGTGCGGTAAATAAGGTGAAAGTGCCGGAAAAGCTTATGTATTGCGGTTTTCGCGAGATATGCCAGTGCAGCCGAAGGGCCGACGCTGGGCTCCGGGGGGTGCGAGGGCCGGGGTCGCGGAGGGGTCGCGTGGCCAACCGAAGCGGAACGGTGATCGCACCCCGTGATCCATCCGACACGCTAAGTGGACCCCGGCGTCGGGAGGGAACACGCCGAATGCGATGCTCTGGGCAACCGCCCCGCTGGGTGGTTGTCGATGATCGGAGTGTTCATGACGACTGATGGAGCCGATTCCAGGCTGGTGTTGTGGGACATCGACCACACGCTGATCGACGGCGGGACGGTGGCCCGACGCGCGTATGCGGCGGCTTTTCGACAGGTGTCCGGGCGTTCGCTGGACAGTCCCTGGCAGTTCGACGGGCGTACCGAGTTGGCCATGGCGAGTGACGTGCTGCGCGCGCACGGACTACCGCCGGAAGGGGGCATGCTGGAGGCGTTCCTGGACCTGATCGTTGCCGAACTCCAGGACCGCGAGGCCGAGTTGGCCGCAGAGGGTCGGGTCCTTGCCGGTGCTGCCGAGGCGCTCGTCGCGCTCGGTGCGACACCCGGGGTGTGCCAATCGGTGCTGACCGGCAATCTGTACACGCTCGCGATGTTGAAGATGCGGGTCTTCGGCCTCGCCGAGCACGTGGACTTCCGGATCGGGGCCTACGGCGAGGACGCCTACGAGCGGGTCGACCTGCCGGCCAGGGCCTTCGCCCGTACCGAGGAGCACCTCGGCCGGCGGCACGTCGGCGCGGACACCGTGATCGTCGGCGACACCCTGCGCGACGTCGCCACCGCTCAAGCCGTCGGCGCGTGGTCCGTCGCGGTGGCGACCGGGACGACGAGTGCGGCGGCGCTGACGGCGGCGGGCGCCGATGTGGTCCTGGCGGATCTGGCCGATACCGACGCGGTGCTCGGCGCGCTGCTGGGTGCGCCCCGGTGAGTGGGGGAGCGGGCGGGATCCACCGACGCGGGCCGACCGGCCGTTCGGTGCGGGTCGGTTCGCCCCGGCCGGTCGATCAGGCGCCGCGCATCGGCATCAGGAGGTAGCGATAGTCCGGGTCGTCGGGTTCGCCCGGCCCGGATGTGCGGTGGGGGAGGGTGGCGTCGGCTTCGGTGGGTGCGCCGTCGGTCAGGATGGTCGGCTTCGTCGGAGTGCTGAACAGCAGGCGTGCGGTCGGTGTGCGGAGCGCGGCCAGGCCGTCCAGGAGATGGGCCGGATTGAAGGCGACCCTGGTCGGCTCGCCGGTCAGGGCGACCGGCAGCGTCGCGCCCGCCTCGGCCTCGTGGGAGCTGCCGGCCTCGACCCGCAGCGACTCCCGCCCGAAGGACAACCGGACCGGGGCGTTGCGGGTGACCACCGGCGCCACCCGCCGAAGGGCCTCGATCAGCGCGGCGGTCCCGATCGTTGCGACGGCGGTGGTCTCGTTGTCGAACAGCCAGTCGTAGCGCGGGAATTCGTGATCGAGCAGCCGCGTCGTCGCCTGTCGCCCGCTGCCCGCCAGGCCGAGCAGGCCGCGGCGGCCCGGCTCCGGGCCGAGTGCCAGGTGCAGGTCTGTGTCGATCCCGGAGTGTTTCGTCAGCTCGGCCAACATCCGGGCCGGCACCAGGGCCGTCCGGGCCGGATCCTCGGTAGCCGGCCGCCAGGGCAACCTACGGACCGCCAGCCGATATCGATCGGTGGCGGCCAGGACCAGTGCGTCGTGCGCCAGATGCAACCGGATCGCGGTGAGCACGGGCAGGCTTTCGTCCCGCGCCGCGGCGATCGCGACCTGCGCGACGGCCCGGGCGAACGCCGCCGCGTCCACGGTGCCGGTGCTCTCCGGGAGCAACGGCGTGGCCGGGTAGTCGGCGAGGGCCGGCAGCGGCAGCGCGAAGTAGGCCCCGGCGCAGGTCACCCGGGCCCGGGCCGGGTCCACGGTGAGGTCTACCGGTTGGTCGCGGGGGAGTGCCCGGGCGATGTCCGCGAGCAGTCGACCCGGGACCAGGATCTCGCCGACCCGGGTGACCTCGGCGGCGACCTCGATGCCGGCCGATATCTCGTAGTTGTACGCGGAGATGGCCAGGGTGCCGTCGGCCGCCTTGAGCCGGAACGCGGCGAGAGCGGGGACGATCGGCCGCGCGGGCAGTGCGCGCACGGCCCAGCCGATGCCCTCGACGAGGCGGTCGCGGGTTATCCGTACCTTCACAGGGGCCCTTTCCGAGCACTCGACGAGGGAGGGGGAGTGGAGGGGAGTGCGTGCGGGTCGCCAGGTATTCGAATCCTTGTTCGATTGCTGGTGAACGAGACTAGCCGGGTGCTCGGACAGTGCCCGGTGAACGAATCCCGGGCGGATGTCATCGCAGGCCGGCCGCCGGGACCGGCGGCCGAGCGAGGATCCGGATCCCGGGCGAAACGACATTCCGAGCCGGACGACGCGCGAGTCGGCGCGGTGGCATCATGCCGACGTGGCCACCGACATGGCCTTCTTCCTCGTCCCCGGTGACAACGCTGCGGCGGCGACGAGGGCGGGGCGGCGTCTTTGCTCTTCCGCGCAGATTGATCGCGCGCTCGCCAACGCCGACCTCGGCGCGCTGCGTGAGCTCGCCGCTCGCTGGACCGAGCGGCTCAGGAGCGTGGGCGGAGACGACCTGACCGACGACGCGCTGACGATCCTTCGGGGGTTGCCCGACTTGCCGCCCTTGCCGTCGACAACGACGGCGCCCTGTACTGCCGGCACTACTGATACGCGCCGGGGCGGACTTCTCCCTATTCAACGTACTTTCGTCGCGCCGCACCAAGGCTGCTCACGTTTCGACGACACATGCTCGGCGTCCTGAGCCCGACGTCCGGGCTCGGTGGCGGCTACCTGGTCGTGTGGTAGACGTACGCCGCCAGGCCGCCGAAGACAATGAGCGAGATCAGCCGGGACTTCACGCGTTGGGCGCGGGTGAGTGGGGCGCTCGGGGGTGCGTAGATCGGGCCGCCGCCATCGCCCTGCTCGCCGGATCCGCCGCAGCTCGGGCACGGCTGCATCGTCTGCATTCGGCCGGATCCGCCGCATCCGGAGCAGGACCAGTTGCTGTCCGAGCCCATGCCGTTCTGGCCGGATCCGCCGCATCCGTTGCAGATCTGGTCCATCGGGATCCAGCGTTGCCCGGAACAACCCCCGCAGTACCCCACCCTGTGCCTCCCGTGACGATCCCCCGCACCCTGGATCCAGAGCCTGTACGACGACCGCTTGCGGGTCAACGAACGGAACGTTGGAATTTGGTGTGAATTTCGCGGCCACACGAGGTGCCCGGGTCGCCCCCGTGTCGTTTTCCGGCGCGGGTCAGGCCGTACCGGCCAGGTGCGCTGCGGATCTCCGGACCTCGGCGATGGTGTCGGCCAGGTGCGGGTGGGTGAGGCGGCCCGCCCGCTTGAGGGTCCGGCCGGCCACCAGGACGGTGTCGACGTTGCCCGGGTGGGCCGAGGCCACCACGGCACCGGCGATGTCGTGTGCCGCGCCGACCAGGTTGATCGCGTTTGCGCGCAGCAGGATCAGGTCGGCCTGTTTGCCCACGGCCAGTGACCCGATGCGATCGGCCAGGCCCAGTGCGGTGGCGCCCCCGATGGTCGCCATGCGCAACACGTCGGCCGCGAACAGCCGTGGGCCGTTCGCGAGTTGGCTGGTCAGCAGGGCCGCGCGCAGCAGCGAGAACATGTCGCCCGGACCGCTGGTGACCACGTCGACGCCGAGCCCGGTGACCAGCCCCGCGGCGCGGGCGCGGTTGATCATGGGTGCGCCGTGCCCCATCTGCGCCTCGATGTGCGGTGCGATCGAGAGCGTGCCGCCGGAGTCGGCGATCATCGCGAGTTCGTCGTCGGGGAGCGAGTTGCCGTGGATGTAGAGCGTGCGCGCGTTCAACAGGCCGCGATCGCGCAGGGCTTCGATGGGGCGCTGCGCGACCGGGCCGCTGCCGACGTGTACGGCCAGTGGGATGTCGAGGTCGGCGGCCAGGCGCCAGTCCTGTTCGACCAGTTCGATCGGGGTGTACGAGGGGCCGCCGGGGGCGAGTGCCAGGGTGACCGGGTCGTCGTCGCCGGGGAACAGGCGGTCGCGCAGGTCGCGGACGAGGCGAGGGTCGCGGGCGGCGGGGTCGAACGGCGGGTGGCCGTAGCCGAACACGGCCCGGATGCCGGCCGCGCGCAGTCCGTGTACCGCCGCGTCGCCGTGTTCGGCGCGGTGCTGGACGTGGGAGAAGTCGTGCACCGTGGTGATGCCGGCGTCCAGGCATTCGAGCGCGCCGGCGAGGTTGCCGGTGTACACGTCCTCGGGGCGCATCGCGGGGGAGAGCCGGCCGAGTACCCGGCCGAGGTAGTCGCCGAGGTCGCTGTCGACGGCCACCGCGCGCAGTACCGACTGCCAGACGTGGCGATGGGTGTCGACGAATCCGGGCAGCACGATCCGGTCCCGGGCGTCGACGACTTCGGCTCCCTCGGCGGACAGGGACGGGCCGACGGCGACGATCGTGCCGCGCTCGATCAGGACGTCGGTGTCGGGCCGGGCGGTGACGTGCGGGTCGGTGTCGACGACCGTGCCGCCGCGCAGGAGCAGCCGGGTGGGGGAGGGCGAGGTGGCAAGAGGCGCGGCGGGCGTGGGTCGAGTGGGCATCGGGGCCTCCGGCAGAGTGATGTTCACGTGAAAGCTTTTTAGAAAGCTATCAGGTGTGTGTAATACGCTGTCAAGATGACCGCTCCACAGGACCGCGCGAGCACACTCGTCAACGCGTGGCAGACCGAACTGCCCGACGTGCTGGACGCGACGACGGAACTGAGCAAGCGGATCATGTTGCTCGCCGCCGACCTGGACGAGGCCACGCGCCGTGAGTTGCCGGAATTCGGCCTCACCCCGGCCCAGTTCGGCGTACTGGTCGCGCTGCGTCGGGCCGGCGCGCCCTATCGGCTCAAGCCCACCGAACTCAGCCGCGCGTTGTTGTTGTCCTCGGGCGGTACCAGCAACATCACCAATCACCTGGTCGCCGAGGGCCTCGCCGAGCGCCTCCCGGACCAGGGCGACGGTCGGGGCACGTTGATCAGCCTGACCGCGCGCGGGGTGCAGGTCGCGGAGAACGCGGTCCGCGCCAACGCCGCCGCGCACGCCGAGGTCTGGCGGGGCGCGCCTGCGGCGGCGATCGAGGCGGCGACCCTCGCCCTGCGCGAGATCGCCGCCGCGACCGAGAACCCCCGACCCCGGCGCTCGGCGCGCGGGGGCGGGGGCGGGGGCGGGTGAGGAACGGGTCGGTCGGGCCGGTGCCCGCGCGGGACGCGCGGGCTGCCCGAGGCGATGGACTTCGCCGGATCGATCAGAACGGTGCCGGTGGGTGCTGCGGCTTGGCCGGCGGTTGGCGCGGGACGGGCGGCGCCGGGTGGTCCTCGGCCGGCCGCCCGTGGTCGGGAGGCGCCGGGTGGGACTGCCACGTCGGGTAGGCGGTGGGCGCGGGCTGTACCGGGGGCGCTGTATATGGGGGGTACGGGCGGTACATCGGCTGCATCGTGTACATCGGGTGCGCCATCGGCTGCATGGGCGCCATCGGGCGCAGGCCGGCCGCCGCGTGGAAGGCGCGCTCGTACTCGGACTGGAACGTGGTGATCCGGGCCACCACTGCGATGGCCAGGCCGGCGGCGGCGATCAGGAGCAGGAAGGCCCAGCCCGCAGCGGTGTCGGCGGTGCGATACGACTCGTGGTACGTGGTCCAACCGTCGCTGCCGATCGAGTCGTTGCCGCCGTCCGACTCGCGACCGGTCACGCCGAGGACGATCACGATGTTCGCGGCGACGTAGGTCGACCACCAGGTCCACAACAGCGGATGCCGGCCCGGGGTGAGGCCGCCGCGCAGGGGTGCCCGGGGGTCGCTGGCCTTCCAGATGTCGTGCGCGATCAGCAGTGGGAAGCACAGGTTGACCACGGGGCAGAACCAACCGCCGATCGCCCAGCCGCTGGAGAAGTGTTGCGGGGACGGCGGCAACACCTCGACATTGCACCGGGCGCGGTGGAACCAGATCACGAACACGACCATGGTCGCGACGATGGCCAGACTCGCCAGGCCCCACCACACGGCGATGGATCGGTTCGCCGCGTCGGGGTCGGCGGTCAACCACCCGCCGTGCAGGGTCTGGTCGACCAGATTTGCCCGGTGGAACAGAGCGATCGCCGCGAGCAGGGACAGTACGGCGGTGGCACCGAGCAGGACGTACAACGCGGTGGCCAGTCCGCGCAGGGACCGAAAGACCGGTGCGTACCAGCCCATCGGCGGCGCCGGGGCGGGGCCGAAGCGGGCGAAGCGCGCGTCCGTGGACGTCGTCGACGTCGCGTCGGCGGGCGGGGCGTATTCCTGGTGACCGCAGTTGGTACAGCGATCCGGCAGCGTCGATCGGGCGCCGCAGCTTGGGCACAACACGAGTTCGGATCATCCCCCGTCGATGGTCGGCATCGGCCATGCGGGTGGATGGGGCGGCGAGGCCACGGTGGGCGGCCGGCCTCGCGTACCCCACATGGCGTAACCGGCATCATGCCGTGCGCACCGCCACACGTCACGCGCGAGACGCCGACGAACACGTGCCGTCACCGGGCGGGCCGCCGCACCCCGAGCCCGCCCCGGCCCGCGCTGTGCCCGGTCCTCAGCCCCCGAGTCCGGCCGACTCCCGTGCCACGACGGCCTCGAAGCCATGGGGTGGGCGGCCGAGGAGGCGCTGCACGGTATCCGTGGTGCGGTCCTCGGCGCCTTCGGCGATGGCCTGGTCCAGGTCGACGAGCGTGGCGGCGAACTCGGCGGGGACCTCGGTGGTCAGGCGTTGGTACATCTGCTCGCGGGTCGATCGGCATGCACGACGCCGCTACGACCGCCGGCACCACACCCTGCGCACCGCGCTGGACGGGATCCCCGGGCTCGCCAACCCCGACTTCACCGCCCACGCCCTGCTCGCCGCGACCCGCGCCGACCTGGTCGAATACCTGGTCACCCGCCGCCACACGACCCGCGAACAACTTCGCGCCGA
The DNA here is from genome assembly GCF_042754445.1 of Embleya sp. NPDC059213. Lineage (NCBI taxonomy): Bacteria > Bacillati > Actinomycetota > Actinomycetes > Kitasatosporales > Streptomycetaceae > Embleya > Embleya sp. NPDC059213. Next base: position 15,353 of record NZ_JBHZAV010000094.1, on the reverse strand, counting down.
CCTGACGAGCCACTGCGCCCGAGTCCTCGACTCCCCGACACCGCAACCCTGACCCCGGATCACCGGAGCGGCTCGCTCGGGCCGGGGCAGGGCACGCGGTACGGGGGTGTCGGCGGACCAGGGCACGGCCGCCGAAGGGGTTGCCGGGTGCGGCTGTGGGTCAGGCCGTGCCGGACCGGGCGAGGCGGAATCCGACGTCGTCGACCCGGTAGGTCGGGTGGCTGCGGCGGCGGGCGGAGGCCCGGCAACTCCAGTGTTCGTCGAACCAGCCGCCGCCGCGCAGCACCCGGTAGCTCCCGTAGACTTCGGCGTCGTAGACGTCCCAGCACCAGTCCCACACATTGCCGAGCATGTCGTACAGGCCCCATGCGTTGGGCTGCTTGCCACCCACCGGGTGGATCCGCTCGTCCGAGTTCGCGCGATACCACGCGATGTCGTCCAGCGGCCCGTAGTGCGCTCCCGCCGTACCGGCTCGGCAGGCATGCTCCCACTCGGCCTCGGTCGGCAGCCGATATCCGTCGGCCGACGCATCCCATTCGACCTGCCGGCCGTCGCCGCGGTCGGCACCGGCGTCGTCGCCGGCTTCGAAGCGGTAGGCCGGTGTGCATCCGTCCCGTCGGGACAGGGCGTTGCAGAACCGCGCCGCGTCCCACCAGGACACCCCCTCGACCGGGAGCCGATCGCCGTGCGGGCCGCTCGGGCGCAGTCCGGTGACCTCCGCGTACAGCGCCTGGGTGACCGGGACCGACGCGAGCCGGTAGGGGGCGAGTTCGACCGACCAACTGCGCCGAGTCCGTCGGTCGGCCAGGGTCACCTGTCCGGCCGGGACGGCGACCATCGCAAAACCCGCGTCCGTGCCCATGATCAGGCGATCCTACGACACCGGGTCCGCGGGAACGGCCGCCCGACGAGCACCCGTTGCCGAATCAGCCCAGGTCCAGCCGGTCGATCAGGCCGGCCGCGGTGAAGGCGGCGACCAGGGCGGTGCGGCCCTCGGTGAAGTGGCCCCAGCTGTCGAAGTGCACCGGGACCACGCGGCGTGCGCCGAGGATGGCGGCGGCCTCGGCGGCCTGGGCGCTGTCGAGGGTGAGCAGCGCGCCGTCGAAGAGTGGGGTGCGGGCCGCGCCGGCGAACAGGACCGCGGTGTCGACCGGGCCGACCTGCGCGGCGATCTTCTCGACCACGGCCAGCGAGGCGTTGTCGCCGCTGACGTAGACCGTGGGCAGGTCGGACGCGGTCAGTACGAAGCCGACGACCTCGCCCGTGACCGGTTCGCAGCCCTCCGGGCCGTGCTGGGCCGGAGTGGCCGTCACGGTGACGGTGCCGCCGTCGGGGCGGGGCAGGTCCACCGACTCCCAGGGGGCCAACCCCCGGGCGGTGCCGCCGAGTCGGCCGGCGCCGCTGAGGGTGGTGAGGACCAGCGGGATGCCGGCGAGGAGGGCCCGACCGGAGTGGTCGAGGTTGTCCGGGTGTTCGTCGTGCGAGAGCAGGACCGCGTCGATGGGGCCGAGTTCGGCCGGGTCGATGGCCGCAGGAGCGGTCTTGACCAGGGCGCGGGCGCCGATCGGGTATTCGCCCGGCGCGTCGAAGGTGGGATCGGTGAGGAACCGGAGGCCGCCGAACTCGATCAGGGCGGAGGGGCCACCGAAGACGCGGATGTCGATCTGCTCAGGGGTCGTGCTGCTGCTGCCGGTCACTGCACACCTCACGGGTAAAGGTCGTATTTGCCGTGAGAAAAGCTAGCGGATTCTCACGGAGAACGGCAAGCCTTAACATGAGAGCCATGAAGGAGAACGTGTCGGGCGCACTCGCTCACCCCGCGCCTGTCGTCCCTCCGCCCGCACCCGGGGCGGACCGCTACCTCGCCCTGGACCTGGCCAATACCGACCTCGCGCTGCCCGGCGGTCAGGAGGTCGACCTGCTGGGCTCGCCGGCGTCCGCGAAGGCATGGCTGGTCGAGCGCGAACTCGCGCCGCCGGACACCCGGTTGTACGACCTGTGCGCGGGCCGACTACGCGCCGTCCGCGACGTGGTGCGGGTACTGCTCGCATCGCGGATCGCCGATGCCCCCGCGCCGGACGCAGCGGTACAGGCCATCAACGACGCGCTCACCAGCGCACCGTCGGCCGCACTCCTGCACTGGGACGAGGTCCGAGGCCCCTACCGGGCCCAGGCACACCCCACCGACCGGATCGTCAACCACGCCATCGCGATCCTGGCCGCCGACGCCGCCGACCTGATCACCGGCGCGGACGCCGAACGCCTGGCTCCCTGCGGCGCCCCCTCCTGCCGGCGCTTCCTCGTCCGCACCCACGCCTCCCGGCAGTGGTGCTCGACCCGCTGCGGCGACCGAGTGCGCGCGGCCCGCGCCTACGCACGGCGAACGCAGCCGAAGGCACCCGCGGACTGAGACCACGCCTCGTCCCGGGCGGACCGCCGAGGGCGGAGGCGTTTCGGGGCGCGCCGAAACTCAGTCGTCGGTCGTCGCGCCGGCGGGGCGCGCCGTGCGGCCGAGGAGTCGGTCGGTCAGCCGTACCAGGTCCGGGAGTCGCAGGATCTCGCCGTTCGAGCCGGGCAGCGGTACGTGCAGGCGGTCGGTCCAGCGGGTGGGGATGCCGGCCCGGCCGTATCGGGCGCCGGCCAGGGCGCCGGTCACCGCAGCGACGGTGTCGGTGTCGCCGCCGAGGTCGATCGCGGCCCGCACGGCGTCCTCGTACGACGACGTGGTGCGCAGCGCCCAGACCGCCGAGCCGAGGCAGGGCCGGACGGCTCCGTTGAACTCGGTCGCGTCGGTGGGGTGCCAGGCCGGATCCAGCACGGTGGCGTAGCGCTCGCGGTGCCCGGGGTGCACCTCGGCGAGCGTCTGCGCAAGCGCGGCCAAGGGGTCGTCGCCGGTCAGCGTCACCCGCAGCAACTCGTGGAAGATCGCGGTGCCTTCCCACGCGGCCCGGTCGCCGTGGGTGAGCGCGGCGATCCGATGCGCGGCGGCCATGGTGGCGGCGCGGCCGTCGGGCGCGAAGTACACGGCGGGGGTGGTGGCGCGCATCAGGGATCCGTTGCCGGCCGCGCGCCCGGTGGTCTGGAAGTGCACACCGGCCGCGAGGTCCCAGGGCAGGTGGTTGGTCAGCACGTCCTCGGTCTGCAGGCCGATGTCCTTGGGCTCGGATCGGGCCCAGCGCTGGAACCGGGCGAACATGTCGGGCAGGTCCAAGCCGCCGGCCTCCAGCAGCGAGTACGCCACGTGCACGGCCATCTGGGTATCGTCCGTCGCCTCGCCGGCGTCCCACCCGCCGCCGCCGCACATCTCGTTCGCATAGGGCTTCTCGGCTCGCGAACTCCCGGGCGGCGCCGGGGGGAACCGGGTACCGAAGGCGCCGGCCGGCCCGAACTCGAACGGCGCGCCCAACGCGTCCCCGACGGCCGAGCCGACGACGGCACCGACGGCACGCTCCCTGATGTCCATCCAGGCAGCGTAGAGGCCGGGTGTCGCACCCGGCACACCCGCCGGAGCGGGTGGGGCGCTATGGCCGATCGGCCGACCCGGGGTCGTCGCGCAACACCTGGTAGGTCGGCCCCAGGCGGGTGTGGATTCGGGTGAGGTGGCTCGGGGTGGGGTCGATCAGGTAGCGGTGGGTGGCCTCGGTCAGCAGCGGTAGGTCGACGGAACTGTCGCTGTAGGCATGGGTGATGGGGTCGGTGATGCCGGCCGCGCGGATGCGGGCGACCTTGCGCGGGCCCCGGCAGGCGGGGAGCGCGCGCATGCCGGTGCGGCTCGGGGCGAGGCGCGAGGCGATCACCTGCACCGGAGCGAGCCCGAGCTCCCGACAGATGGCGCCGGCCAGGGGATCCGCGCACGAGGTCGCGATCACCACCCGGTCCCCGGCGGCGAGATGGGCCCGGGCTCGGGCGAGGGTGATCGTGATCCGATTGCCCTCGACCGCGCGCACGGCCGCGAAGTCGTGGGCCAGCTCCTCGAATCGAGCCGCGGGCAGGCCGATCGTGGCGAGCCGGAGGACGAGGGCCAGGGCGTGCCGACGGGTCGCGGGCACGGCGTACATCGGGCCGATGATCGGCAGGCACAGTGCCACCGCCACCAGGCGCCAGTGGGCGCGGCGCAGCAGTACCCGGGTGAAGTGGCCGAACGAATCGCCTCGGACGAGGGTGCCGTCCAAATCGAAGACGACGAGCGGGCGCGGGTCGGTCGGCGGGTGGCTCAACGGTGTGGCTCCTTGCCTGCGGGCGACGGAATCGACGGTGGCGACCGACGATGTCCTACCCGGCGCAGGGGGCGAACCCTCATGCGCCGAACCCCGCCTCCTCGCCCCCTCGTTCCCCACCCACCCGACCCCGCAGGTCAGCTGCTCGGGGCCGGCTGCTCGGTCAGGAACTCGCCCGCCGGCGGCGCCAGCAGCCCCACATTCGGATTGTGGCTGAGCTTGGCGATCTCGACGAGTCGAGCGTTCGGGAGCACCGCGGTCGCGGCGCGGGCCGCGGTGCGCAGCAGTGCGTCGCTGCGCCCACCGGACAGCACCAGTACCGGCATGTCCACCCCGGCCCAGTCGGCCGGGTTCAGCGGCTCGCCGCGCATGTACTCGCCCATCACCGCCCAGTCGTGCCCGGTCGAGCCGGCCACCGCCTTGAGCTTGGACCACATCGGGGTGAGCCGCATCAGGCCCACGAACGGGGCCGGGATGCCGATCGCCTTGGTCATGAAGTACTGCACGGTCTTGGCGGGCCGGTCGGCGGCGATCAGTTCGTGCAGCGTCGCGGTCAGGTCCGGCGGCGGTACGTGGCGGGTGCGGTCGACGACGAACGGCGGCTCGAAGGCGACCACCCGGCTGATCCCGACAACCTGCCCGGAGGCGGCGGCCCGCAGCGCCAGTCCGGCGCCGGAGGACCAGCCGAACAGCGCCGCCGACCCGCCCTCGGCGGCGATCACCGCGGCCACGTCCTCGATCTCGCGCGCCACGTCGTAGCGGCCGGGGGTGTCACCGCTGTCGCCCCGCCCGCGTCGGTCGTAGTTCACCGCGGTCAACCCGTAGGCTTCGGCGAGCAGTTCGGCCAGCTCCACCATCTTCGGGAACTTCCGGTAGCTGAACGCGCCGCCGACGAGGATCACCGTCCCGCGGCTCTCGCCCGCCGGCTCGTACCGGTCGTAGACGATGTCGGTGCCATCGGTGGACGTGACGGTGTGCGTTGTGCTCATGAGTGCTCCCATGCCCTTGCGAGTCCGTGCGCCGGTGCCGCTCGCCGTTGTCGTTCCTCGCGAACGGTTGTGCTCTGTATGACCGGGCCCGGTCCGCAAACTCATCGCTCCGTCGGCATCCGTTTTCGCGAGCGCACCCACGGCGTGCTCGGCGTCCCGGTGCCCGCCGCGGTCGCCGTCGTGGCGACCACCGGGCGGGGGAGACCTCGCTCACGTGGGGACGATCGCTCGGGTTGCCCGCGGACGCGTCGACGTCAGTACGGCAGGTAGTAGCTCAGGAGGTCGGCGGTCAGTGCCGGGAAGAGGGCCTGGAACAGGGCCTCTTCGGAGGTGTAGACGTCGGGGCGGACCCGGGTCAGGCCCTCGACGCCCAAGGGGCCGAAGAGCAGGGCGGGCAGTTGGTCGGGGGCCACGCCGATGCCGTTCGCGGCTCCGGGCGACTGCATCGCGCCGCCGGTGACGACGCCGCCGAGGCCGTCGGCTCGGACCGGGATCCGGTAGTGGGCGCCGAACGTGGAGATCACGATGTCGCGGTCGGTGTGGTCGATGCCCGCCGCGTCGAGCCGCTGCCGGAACAGTGGCCGCAGGCGGTCGAGCAGGACGGCGACATCCGGGATGCGGACGTAGTACTGCTCCGCCTGTGTGCGGGGTTCGTGGTCGACGAACTCCCGCCAGGCGTCGGCGGTGACGGTGCCGGCGCGATGCACGACGCGCAGCGTGCCGTCGGTGCCTCCGGGACGCAGGGCGGCGACGGCGCGGAGCAGGTCCCGGGCTGCCCGCTCGTCGCGTGCCGCCGCCTCGGCCAGGAGCACGTCGCCGTCCTCGTCGGGAGGCGTGGTGCGTGCGGTGGCGACGATGGTGCCGGCCCGTTCGAGCACCCGCAGCGTGCTCGCGTCGTGCGCCGACAACCAGCGCCAACACGCCGCCGAGTGCGGCATGGCCACGTCGAACCGGCTTTGGGCGGCGTCCTGGAGGGCGGCCATGGCCGGGAAGTCGGCGGGGCGGGCGATGCGGAGGACGGGCGCGGTTTCCCCGAGGAGCCCGGCGCCATCGGTGGGTTCGGCCGGCGGCGTGCTGTGCACGGTCGGCGCCGGTGGGATGTCGATGGCGTACTCGTAGCCGAACAGCCGGTAGAAGTACGGGATGCCGATCATCACCTGGACCACGTGACCGCGCGCGGCGGAGCGTTCATGTGCCCACCGCATGAGTGCCCGTACCAGGCCGCGACCCTCGAACTCGGGGTCGGTGGCGACCAGTTCGACCTGGCCGGCGGGCAGGCGCAGATCGCCGACGCGCAGTTCCTCGTCCAGCAGTGTCGCGGTGGAGACGACCCGGTCGCCGTGGACGACCACGGCGCACGCGGCCGGGCCGGCGTCGGGGTCGGTGACGACGAGTCGATGGTCGAGGGCGTCGCCCGCGTCGCCGCGTTCGGCGAGCAGCGCGCCGATCCGGTCGAGGTCCGAGGGCCGGGCCTGGCGCAGTACGAGGCCGTCGGCCAGGGGGATCGGTGCGGTGGAAGGCGTGGGGGCGGTCACGGCCGGACTATGCCATCCGTCGGGTTGCCGCGTCCATCGATTTCCGGCTCCCCGGGGAGCGTCGGGTCGGGGATCCGCGACGGGATCCCGACCCGTTCTCCGTCGTGGCCGGAGCGGGAGCGGACCTCATCGGGCCCGTCGCTCAGTACGCGACCGTGAAGCGGGCGCGGTGGTGGCGCGGCTGCTCCGCCTCGTCGATCAGGGCGACCGCGAGGTCCTCCATGGAGATCGCCGAGACGCCGTCGGGGTCGACGAGGAGTTCGTCGGTACCGAGCCGGAAGCTGCCGGTGCGGGTGCCGGGCTCCAGGTGGGCGGGCGGGCTCAGGTAGGTCCAGTCGACCTCGGTGTCGGTCCGGAAGACGTCGAGCTGGGCGTTGCAGGCCAGGGCGATGCCGCGCCACGCGGTGGGCACGAACCGCGGGTCGTCCACGGCCATCGTGTCGCCGGTGCCGGGCACGGTCAGGCTGCCCGCGCCGCCGACGGTCAGCAGGCGTACGCCCGTGCCGGCGAGCCCGGCCAGCAGTGCCTCGGCGGTGTCGGCCAGCGCCTGTTCGTTGCCGTGCGCCGGTCGGGTGGCGCTGATCACCAGGTCCCGGCCGGTGCTCAGGGCGGCCACGTCCTCGATCCGGGCGGCGTCGCCGACACGGGCCTCGGCCTCGGGGTGCAACTCGGGGAAGCGGGCCGCGTCGCGGACCACGGCGGTGACCTCGTGGCCTCGGGACAGTGCCTCGGAGACGACTCGGCTGCCCACGTTTCCGGCTGCTCCGAACACGGTGATGCGCATGGTGGTGTGCCCCTCTCGGGTGGTCTCGCTGCGTGGGTGAATGCCTCGACCGGGCTGTCGACCGAGTGGTTGATCCCTTAGTGCTAAGAGAAAGATACCTCAACGCTAAGATAGTTGGGAAGAGGGAGGCGGCCCGGATCGCCGCATCGGCTCGGCTAACCTGACGCCGTGGCAGATCACGTCGACCTTGTGCTGGAGCAATGGGGTACGCAGCGCCCCGACCTGGACGCGTCGCCGATGGCGGTCCTCGCCCGGCTGTCCCGCGCCGCCCGCCTGGTCAGTGCCGAACTGGCCCGCACCTTCGGCGAACACGGGCTCGATGCCTCGTCGTTCGACGTACTCGCCACGCTGCGCCGGCATCCGCCCCCGCACCGGCTGAGCCCCACCGAGCTGATGCGGGCGTCGATGGTCACCTCGGGCGCCATCACCCAGCGCCTGGATCGACTGGAGGCGCGCGGCCTGGTCTCCCGGAGCACCAGTGCGTCCGACGGCCGCAGCGTGCTGGTCGCGCTCACCGACCAGGGCCGCGAACTGATCGACGTGGTGCTGCCCGCGCACCTGGCCACCGAGCGCCGGGTGCTCGCCGCGCTGGGTCCCCGGCAGCGGGCCGCGCTCGCCGACGGGCTGCGCACCCTGCTGGAATCCCTGGGCGACGCGACGGATTGACGAGCCGGTACGCGGGGCGGCCGACCCGCGCGGGCCGCATCCGGATCGAGAATGGAACGGCCCTCGAACGGATAGCAGTACGCGCATGGTTCTTCACACGCGTTCCGTGCAGGTCGCCGCGTCCACCGACCGGGTGTACATGCTCCTGTCCGACCTGGACAAGCTTCCCGAATACTTCCCTCCGGTGACCGCCGTCCGGGCCGGCTCGGGCCGCGCGGTGGTGGTGACCGCCGGCGAGTCGGCGCAGTCCGTCGCGGCCGAGGTCGAGCTGGATCGGGACGGTCCCGGCACCCGGATCGAATGGGTCGTGCGCGGCACCCCGTACACCGGCATCGTGATCGTCCAGGACGGCCCGAGCGATGTGGACAGCATCGTCACCGTCATGGTCGACGACGGCCGGGATCCGGACGACTACGGCGCGGTGGAGCGCGAGCGGGTGCACGACGCGGGCCAGTTCGGCGGCAGCGAGGGCCGCGAGGCACTGCCCGTGGACGCGCTGACCCGACACCGCGAGGCGGGTACCGATGCCGACCTGGCCGTCGGCGACATCCTCGAACGCGGCCTCGACCACCTCCGCGCCTATGTCGCGTCCGGCGGTGGACGTCAGGGCTGAAATCCGGCCCACGCACCCACCCCGGGCTACCCGCCCCCGCCCACGCACCCCGCCCAGCACCCCGATCGACCCGCCGCCCGCCGGCCGTCGCTCGGGGTGCGCTCATGTTCCGGCCCGGCCGCGGGGGTCCCGGCGCCCCTGTCTCGGCGACCGGGTCTTGACGAACCCTTGACACCTCCTGCCCACGGGCTTAATTTTCTCTCACTCTGAAATATTTTCACTCTGAGAGGTGAACATGGCGGAGACGGCCGATGCCCGATGGGCCAACCGCTCCAGCCTGCTCGCGGTGCTGTTGGCCGGTGGGCAGCACAGTCGCGCGGGTCTCACCCAGCAGACCGGGCTCAGCGCGGCCACCGTCTCGCGCGTGGTCGAGGGCCTGCTCGACGAGGGCCTGGTCCGCGAGGGCGCCGTGCTCCAGACCGGCCGGCGTGGGCGGCAGGGGGTGGTGATCGAGGTGGCGGCCGAGCGTGGGATCGCGGTCGGCGTCGACCTCGGCGGCACCACCTGCCGGTTCCTGGCCACCGACCTGCTGGGCCACGCGCCGCGCTACCGCGAGGAGCCCACACCCCGACACCTGGCGGCCGACGACCTCGCGGACTGGCTCGCCGAGCGGGTCCGCGCGCTCTACGCCGACTCGGCCGCGCCCGACGTGCTGCGGGCGGGCGTGATAGGTCTGCCCGGCGCGGTCGCGGCCGACGGATTGGGCGTGCGCGGCGCGACCAACCTCCCGCAGATCGAGGGCGACCTGTTCACCCGCCGGGTGCGCCGCGCGCTGGAGGGCACCGTCGCGTTCGGCAACGACGCCGATCTGGCCCTGGAGGGCGAACTGCGACACGGCGCCGCCCGGACCGCCGAGACCGCCGTGATGTTCACCGTCGGCGCCGGCTTCGGTGCCGGTGTCGCCGTGGACCGGCACATCCGGGGCGGCCCGACCGGTCTGGTCGGCGAGTTCGGCTTCCTGCCGGTGGACTCCGACGACCACACCGTGGAGGAACTGGTCGGCGCCGAGGGCCTGATGCGGGCCGCTCGGGACGCGGGGATCGAAGTGGTTACCGCAGCCGACCTGTTCGTCGACTCCTCGCCGGCGGCCCGGGCCGTGATCGACCGGTTCGAACGCGCGCTCGGCGTGGCGTTGATCGCGGTGACGATCGCCTACGAACCCGAACTGGTCGTGCTCGGCGGCCGGGTCTCGGCCTCGATCGATGCGGCGATGACCACCCGGCTGTGCGAGCGGGTACGCCGACGATTGCCCGCGTGCCCCGAGCTCGTGCACTCCGAACTGGCCGACCTCGCGGGCGCGTTGGGCGCGGTGTCGCGCGGACTGACCGCCCTGCGGGTCCGCTTCGACGTGGCGCCGGACGCGGCGGCGGCGGTCCGGGCCGACTTGGAGCTGTCCGCGCTGCTCGCCCCGGCCGCGCACTGACACCGGGCCGCGCCCACCCACAGACACAAGGCACACCGCGCCGCCGCGGCCGGCGGCCCGCGCACCCTCAGGGGTCCGTCCCACCCCACCGAACCGCCTGGAGTACCACCCATGTCCACCCCACTGCCGTCGAAAGGCGGGTCCCTGCGCCGGAACACGTTGTCCGTGTTCGGTGCCGTCGCCATGTGCATGGCCTTCATGGGCCCCGCGACCAGCGTCGCGTTCAACACGCCGCCCGCCGCGGCGGGAGCGGGCTACGCGCTGCCGCTGGCCATCGTGTTGGCCATGGTGGCCAGCCTTCTGGTCGCCAACACCATTGCCGCGTTCGCCCGCAAGCTGCCGGCGGCGGGTTTCGCGTACACCTACAACAGCCACGGCTTCGGCAAGTCCGGCGGCTTCCTCTCCGGGTGGCTGCTGCTGCTCACCTACGGCATGGTCGGGCCGATGTTGTTCGCCGCGCTCGGCGGATACAGCCACGACTTCCTGGACAGTCAGTTCGACATCCGGGTGCCGTGGCAGGTGATGTCGCTCGCGTTCGCGGCCGTGGTATGGGGCGTCAACTCGCTCGGCGTCTCCAGTTCGGCCAAGACCGCGTTGATCTTCCTGGTCCTGGAGGTCGGCGTACTGCTCGGGCTGGCCGGGGTGATCCTCGGCGACGGGGGCGACTCGGGGCTGTCGACGGCGCCGTTCGATCCGGCGAACTCGATCGACGGGTTCAGCGGCCTGGGTACCGGCATGTTGTGGGGCATCCTGATGTTCATCGGCTTCGAGTCGGTGGCCACCCTGGGTGAGGAGGCGCGCGGCGCCAAGCGCAGCATCCCGCTCGCGCTGTTCACCGCGGTCGCGGTGATCGGCACCTTCTACGTGCTGATGGCGTACTCCACCTCGATCGGCTTCGGCTCCGCGCACGGTTCCCAACTCGCCGGGGACGCCGCGCCGTTGACCACCCTGGTGGATCGCTACTGGGGTGTCACCTGGGTCCTCGCACTGACCGTGATCGTCAGCCAGTTCGCCAACGTGGTCTCCGGTTCGAACGCGGCCGTGCGGGTGTTGTTCTCGATGGGCCGCGAGGGCGTGCTCCCGCGCTTTCTGGGCCGCACCAACGAACGCCACGTGCCGCAGTCGGCGATCACCGCCTACCTGGGCTTCTCGCTCGTCTTCGCGCTGGTGCTGGGCAGCGGCTTCGGCGGTGACCTGGGGCCGCTGGGCGTCTACGGGTTCGCGGGTACCATCCTCGGGCTCGGGATGGTGATCATCTACATCCTGATGAGCGTCGCGGTGATCCGGTTCTACCTGCGCGAGCACCGCGCCGAGTTCTCCGTGCTGCGGCACGGGATCCTGCCGGGCGCGACCGTGCTGCTGATGCTGTTGCCGATATACGGCCAGCTGTGGCCGGTGCCCGATCATCCGAACAACCTCGTGCCGTACGTGATCGTCGGCTGGATGGTGCTGGGCACCGCGTATCTGGTCTGGGCGCACCGCTCGCGTCCACAGGTGCTGGCCGCGATGGGTCGGGTGTTCGAGGACGAATCGGAACCGGGCCAGGCGGGTGAGCCGGCCGCCGGGTCGGGGGAGGGGGCGATACCCGTGGCGCTCGGCCGGACCTGATCCGGTGGGGCAACGGCCGACGCCCGGCCGGCCTTCGCGCGCCGGCTCGGGCGAACCGCCCGCCCCGACCGACTCCGTGCAGTCCTTTCGTCCGCTCCTCCCAAGGAGAGCCTCGCGATGTTCCTCGACCGACTCCTCGCCCACAACCGCCCGCTGATCGAGGCCGTCGTGACGGCACATCAGGAGGGCCGCCTGCTCGCCAACACGTACGTCGCGGACCTGGACACGGTGGCACGCAACGCCGCCACTATCGCCGAGGCCGCGCGCTCGCGGGGGTTGTCCACGTACGTGATGGCCAAGCAGTACGGGCGCAACCCCGACGTCACCCGCACCGCGATCGACGCGGGCCTCGGTCCGGTCGTCGCGGTGGACACCGCCTGTGTGTCGGCCGCGGTCCGGCACGGCCTGCCGGTCGGGCACGTCGGGCACTTGGTGCAGCCGCATCGGGGCAGCGAGGACTTCGTGGTGGGCGCCGACCCCGAGGTGGTCACCGTGTTCTCCGTGGACGCGGCCCGCCGGATCGGGGCGGCGGCGGTACGGCGCGGCGGCGCGCCCGTGTCGGTGCTGCTGCGGGTGCACGGCGAGGGGGACCGGTTCTACTTCGGCCACGGCGGCGGCTTCCCGGCCGCCGACGTGGTGGCCGCAGCGCGCGAGGTCGACGCGGTGGAGGGCGTCGCGGTGCACGGCGTGACCACGTTCCCGTGCCTGCTGGCCGACCCGGAGCAGCGGCGGATCGTGGCAACACCCAATCTGGGCACGGTCGTTGCGGCGGCCGAGCGGCTGCGGGCGGCCGGGTTCGAGATCCGTCAGGTGAACGCGCCCGGGACCACGTCGGCACACTCGTTGACGATCGCCGCCGACGCGGGGGCCACGCATGTCGAGCCGGGCAACGCGATCCACGGGACGACGCCGCTGCACGTGTTCGCCGCGGACGCGCCGGAGCAGCCGGCGATCGTGTACGTGACCGAGGTGTCGCACGTGGACGGGGACGACGCGTACGCGTTCGCCGCCGGGCACTACCTCGACAAGGTGCTGGGCGAGTTCCCGCTCACCGCGCTGGTGGGCCGGGACGCGGCGACCGCGGTCGAGCGTCGGGCGCGGGTGGATACCGCTCCGGACGGCGCGATCCACTACTACACGGTGCTGCGGGACGCGCGTCGGCTGGGGATCCGGCCGGGCGACACGGTGGTGATGTGCTTCCGGCCGCAGGCGTTCGTGACCCGCGGGCGCACGCAGTCGGTGGCCGGCCTGCACCGGGCCGATGCGGGCGCGCCGGTGTGGGGCGAGCGGTACGACGCGGAGGCGCGGGTGGTGGGCGACCCGTCCTGACCGCGCCGGTCGCCGTCCGTGTTCTTGCCGTTGCCGCCGCCCGATTCGAGGAATGTGACGATCGTGTTCGACTCCGCCGACCTGCTCGACCAACCGCTGCCGCGCGACTCCCTCGGGATAGTCGCGCTCGACATCGGCGGGACCAAGACGGCGATGGCCGCCGTCGATGCGGCCGGCACCGTGCTCGCGGAGCGTCGGGTGGCCACCCGCGAGCCGGGCGAGGACATGGCGCACGCGCTGGATCGGCTGCTGCGGTCGGCCCGGGAACAGGTCGCGGCGGCGACCCGGGACGGGCGGCGCGAGATCGTGGCGGTGGGCCTGGTCTGTCCCGGCACGGTGACCTCGGCCGGGGTGGAGCTGTCGCCGAACCTGCCCGGGATCGAGCGGGTGGACGTCCTCGGCCTGGCACGCGAGGCGTTCGGGGCGGTGCCGGTGGTGGTGGCCAACGACGTCAAGGCGGCCGGGCTGGCCGAGCTGCGCTCGGGCGCGCTGGTGGCCGCCGACCCGGGGCTGTTCGTCAATCTGGGTACCGGAGTCGCCGCCGCGCTCACGGTCGGCGGCCGGGTCGTGGGCGGCGCCCGGGGCGTGGCCGGCGAGATCGGGTATTCGCTGGTGCCGGGCCGGCCGGACGAGCCGGACCTGGAGTCGCTGATCGGCGGCGGCCCGCTGGTGGCCCGGACGCAGTCCCTGTACGCCCTCGCCGGCAACGGCCCGCCGCCGGACGCGGCAGCGATTCTGACCTCCACCGACCCGCGTCTGCGGGCCGTCGCCGAGCAGGCCCTGGCGGTGCTGGCGGGCCACGTGCTCAACCTGTATCTGGCGCTGGATCCGACCAGGATCGCCGTGGGCGGTGGCCTGATGGCCGTGTCCGAGCGGGTGCTCGACGTGCTGCGCACGTTCCTCGCGAAGCACGCTCCGAGCCCGGTCGATCCGGGCGAGGTGATCGTGGCGGCCCGGTACATCCACGACGGGGCGCTGCGGGGCGCGGCGGCGCTCGCGTGGGACGTGGCGGGGGGTGAGCGGCCGGGGTGGGCCCTGGTGACGTGAGTTGTTCCCTCGGTCGGCGCTGCGCCGGCCGGTCGCGTGTTGCGGTTTGGTTTTCGGTTCCGGTCCGACCTCGATCGATGGGATGAACATGACGACGAACACGGCTTCTCCCGCGCTTCCCGCTCCCGGTGCCGTGATGGCCGCCGAGATGGCCGAACAGCCGGAGGTGTTGCGGCGGTTGGTGGGTCGGCTGCCGGAGTTGGCGGCGGCGATTCGGGATGCGTTGCCGGCGCCGCTGCACGGGTCCGTGTCGATCGCGCGGGGGTCCTCGGACAACGCGGCGGTGTTCGGCCGCTACCTGTACGAGTTGGCGTCCGGGCGGCCCGCCGGGTTGGCCGCGCCGAGCCTGGTGACCAGGTACGACGCGCGCACCGACTACACCGGCTACCTGGTCACCGCGTTGAGCCAGTCCGGGCGCACGCCCGAGATCGTCACGGCGGTGCGGGCCGCGCGGGCGCGAGGTGCCCGGGTGGTGGCGGTCACCAACGAGGCGGACAGCGTGCTCGCGGCGGAGGCGGATGTGCTGGCCGCGACCGACGCGGGCACGGAGATCGCGGTGCCGGCCACGAAGACGGTCACCGCCCAGTTGCTGGCCATGGTCGGGATCGCGCTCGCGCTCGGGCCGTTGCCGTCGACGGTGGCCGATCCGGCCGATCTGGCCGGGCTGCCGGACGCGGTGGCCCGGGTACTGGCCGGCGTCGACGAATGCGAGGCGCTGGCCGCGGACTGGGCGCACCACGATCGCCTGGTGGTCGCCGGCCGGGGGCTCGGTGGCGCGGTGGCATTGGAGGGCGCGCTCAAGATCCGGGAGACGTCGGGGGTGTTCGCCGAGGGCATCTCGGTCGCCGACCTGCTGC
This sequence comes from Embleya sp. NPDC059213, assembly GCF_042754445.1. Taxonomy (NCBI): domain Bacteria; kingdom Bacillati; phylum Actinomycetota; class Actinomycetes; order Kitasatosporales; family Streptomycetaceae; genus Embleya; species Embleya sp. NPDC059213. The sequence continues at coordinate 285 of NZ_JBHZAV010000094.1, read as the reverse complement.
ACGGGCCGATCGCCGCACTGGGCGCTCGGGTACCGGTGCTGCTGATCGACCTCGGCGGCCCGACCGCGCCGGACATCGCCGCCCTGCGGGCGCGGTTGGTCGCCGACGGGATACCGCACGCGATGGTGGCACCCGAACTGGGCGACCTGCGTTCGGAATCCGCCCGGGCGATCGCCACCACGGTGCATCTCCAGGGCCTCGCCCGCACCTTCGCCCTGCACCGCGGCGCCAACCCGGACGCCCCGATCGGCCTGGCCAAGGTCACGCCGACCACCTGATCCGGGC
>NZ_JBHZAV010000093.1:0-36688 GCF_042754445.1 Embleya sp. NPDC059213 | reverse complement strand
CCGCCCCCCGGCGCCGGGTGCCCCCGGGCGTTTCGCGGGCCGGGGGGGCCGCCCCACGAGCCGGAAAACCGCGGGAGCCGGGGGCCCGTCGCACCCTCGGCTCCCGCGGTACGCGTCGATCACTCCCGGCGTTTGCGCCTGCTCCCGAACACGATCTCGTCCCAACTGGGCACCGTCGCCCGGCGGCCGGGACGCACGCCGTCGGCCTCAGCCTGCCGGTCGGTGCTGCCGACCAGCCGCTCGCGGTGCGGGCCGACCACGCCGCGTGGCACCAGGACGTTCTCGTAGGCGCTGCCCGCGCCCGCCGCCGCGGCGGGCGCCTGGGTCTCCTCTTCCTCGATCGGTTCGGCGCGCTCCGGGCGCTCCGCCCGCTCGACGCGTTCGATTCGCTCGGGGCGCTCGCCGCGTTCGATCCGTTCCGGGCGCTCCGCCCGCTCGGACCGCTCGATGCTGCCCACCCGCGGGCGTTCGGCCAGTGCGGTCACGTCGATGCGCATCGGACCGGGGGAGACCGACTGGGTCTGCGGTTCGCCGCGCAGCCCCGGGACCGCGTCCAGCAGGCTGGTGATCGCGTCGTCGTCGCTCTCGCGCGGGATGGTGGCCAGGCGCGGTCGAAACGGGAACGGGGTCTCGGACGCCGCCGGGTGCTCGCCGATCAGCGAACGAGCCTCGTCGTCGTTGGTGGTGACCAGTCGCCGGGGCGGGTCGAAGCTCCAACTCGCCGAACGCATCTCGCCGTCGGCGCGGTAGAGCAGCAGGATCTCCCAGCTGCCGTCGTCGCGTCGCCACGAATCCCACTGGACCGACTCGGAGTCCGCGCCGCGCAGGTGCAGGCGTTCGGTGACGATCTCGCCGAGCAGCGGACCGGTGGTCTCGCCCTGCCGGCGGATGGGTGTCTTGCGGGCGCGCTCGGCCATGAAGGCGCGTTCGGCGAGCACCGGACCCTCGAAGCGCCGCACGCGGTCGACCGGGATGCCGGCGAGCTGTGCGACCTCCTCCGCGGTGGCACCGGCCCTTATCCGGGCCTGGATGTCACGCGGACGCAGTTGGCTCTCGACTTCGATCTCGATCTGGCCGAGCCTGGCGCGGTCGCCCCTGACGGCGGCACGAAGCCGTTCGTCGATGGGCAACATGTACTCGGTGCCGTCGGCAGCCTTCAGCACCAACCGTGTGCCGTCGTTGCTGACGGCCACGACACGCAGTTCGGGCATGGGGACCTCCCGGGTGGTGCCTGCCGACGTCACCTGCGTCGTTGCTCCCGCTACGAGTGTGACCTGCCCAGCCTTGACATGGCCACAACCTGACCGAGTTGTCCGGCGTGTCGGATTTATTACCTGACTGGCCGAATTGCCCTGGTTACACCATTTCGGGTAGATACCTGGGCGGCGCCCCACCCTGACCTCTGCGGTCGGTCGTCTCCCCCTTCGCGCACAGGTCTTTCCGGAACCTCGCGTGAACAGTACTCCATTCGGGGGCTCTACCGGGACACACCGCGCCGCATCGGCGCGTCCCGTTCGGACGAGTCGTTTTCGGCCGTCCGGGGTGATGTCGATCACAAGATTGGGCCGATCGGAACGATGTGGATGGGCCGTTCAGTCGTAACCAGGGTGAAGTCCTGTTTTTCATGATTAACCACCGTCCGAGTACGGACGGGCAAGGAAAGTGATGCCGGAAAGGACCGAAAATGAACGCCGCCGGATCGATGTCAACGCGGTGCAGGTCGTGGGCAGTGCCCTGGCCGCCATCTCCTCGGCGTTCCTGCTCTCCACGCTCGGTGTCGCCGGGACGGTGATCGGCGCCGCGCTCGCGAGCGTGGTCGCGACCGTCGGGAGCGCGGTCTACGTACACCTGTTCCGGCGCACCGGCGAGCAACTGCGCGACGTGCGGGCGACGCTGAGCCCGCCGCACGAGGGCGGGCCGAGCCCGGACCCCGGCGCGGTACCGGATCGACCGGTCGGTGTGGCGGACCGGCGGCCGGCGACCGACGAGACGATGTTGCTGCCGGTCGGCGGCTACGAGTGGGTCGGCCCGGGCGCGGACGCGCCGGGCGGCGCCTCCCGGGCCGACGACGCCGAGCACGCGGCACCGTCCGAGGGCCCCGGCGAGCGACGGGTGTGGCTCGCGCGGTCGTTGGTGGGGGCCGTGCTCGTGTTCGTCGTGGCGATGGGTGTCGTCACGCTCGCCGAGACCGCGATCGGCCGCTCGTTCGCGAGCCTGTTCGGCCACGGCGACGCGGGCGGCTCGACCATCTCGCGCATCGTCGAGGACCGACCCGCCCGGCACGACCCGCCCGAGCAGCCGGCCGGTTCGACCCCGAACCCGACCGGCACCGGCACGTCGGCGCCCACCCGAAGCCCGGGGACCGACGACAAGGGCACGTCGGGCGTGCCCGGCGGCGACGGCGCGACCTCGGTGCCCTCGACCACCCCGACCACGCGCCCGAGCGACACCCCCTCGTCCGATCCGACCGGTTCCCGGCCGCCGGCCACCGCCCCGCCCGCGACCACGCCCCCGGGCGGCTCGGGCGGCGGCGCGGCCGACGGCGGAGCGGCGGCGGGCAACGACGCCGGCGGCACCGACCAGGGCCCGGCGAACAACGAACGGAAGTCGAACGCGGGCTCGGGATCGGAACGCGGCTAGACGAGCGGACCCGCCCCGGCGGCCTCGGCTCAGTCGCCCAGCACCCGACGCAGGTAGTCGTTGCCGAAGCGGCGCTCCGGATCCACCCGGTTCCGGAGCGCCGTGAAATCGGCGAACCTCGGGTAGAGCTTCGCGAAGTAGTCCGCGTCGCGGGTGTGCATCTTGCCCCAGTGCGGGCGCCCACCGTGCCCGACCATGATCTTCTCCACCTCGGTGAAGTACCGCTCGTGCGGCGTGCCCTTGTACATGTGCACCGCGATGTAGGCGGTGTCGCGGCCGTACGCCGTGGACATCCACAGATCGTCCGCCGGGGCCACCCGCACCTCCACCGGGAAGCTGATCGGCAGATTCGCGGCCTCCACGAACGCGCGCACCTCGGCCAGCGCCGCCGTCGCCGCCTCGCGCGGCAGGGCGTACTCCATCTCGATGAAGCGCACCCGGCGCGGGCTGGTGAACACCTTGTGCGAGGTGTCCGAGTAGGTCCGCGCCGACAACGCGCGGCTGGACAGTCGTGCGATCGAGGGCACCGTTTTCGGCGCGCGCCGCCCCACCCGGCAGGCGAGCGAGAACACCCCGTTGGACAACAATTCGTCGTCCAGCAGAAAACGCGCCTTCGAAAGCGGCTTCGCCGGTCCCTCGATCCGGTTGTTCCGCTTCACGTTGCAGTTGTCGGTGTGCGGAAACCAATAGAACTCGAAATGCTCGTTGTCGGCGCACAGCGCGTCGAAGTCGGCCAGCACCGCGTCGAACTTCATCGGTTCCTCGCGCGCCTCCAACAGGAAGCTCGGCTCCACCGCGAACGTCAGCGCGGTCACGATGCCCAGCGAGCCCAGACCCACCCGGGCGCCCGCGAACAGTTCCGCGTTCTCGGTCGGCGAGCAGGTGGTGATCTCGCCGTCCGCCAGCACGATCTCCATGCCCAGGATCTGCGCCGCCAGCGAGCCGGACGCCCGCCCGGTGCCGTGCGTGCCGGTCGAGGTGGCGCCGGCCAGGCTCTGCACCGCGATGTCGCCCATGTTGGCCAGCGCCAAGCCGTAGCCGGCGAGCAGCGTGTTGAAGTCGCTCAGGCGCATCCCGGACCCGACCGTGATCGTGCCCGCCGCGCGGTCGAGCGCGTGCACCTCGGTCAGCCCCTCCGGCCGGATCTGCACCCCGTCGGTGACCGCGACCGACGTGAACGAGTGCCCCGCGCCGACGGCCTTGACCGCGAGACCCTGCCCGGCGGCCCGGCGCACGATGGCCGAGATCTCCTCGGCCGATCTCGGAGTGAGCACCGAGTGCGGCCGCGCGGACTGGTTCCCGCACCAGTTCCGCCAGGTGGGGGGCGTCTTGGAGACGGCGGGGGTGGCGCTGCTCAACGGGTTCCTCCTGGGGTCGCCGTGGGATCAGCCGGACATTACTCGCCGGTCATCGGACCGGGAAGGGGTCGCGCACGGTTGCGCCGCAACTCACGCCCGCGTGGGTGGGGTGTACGGGCCGGCGGGGGCGGCGATGCGAGGATCACAGACATGCACGCGACCCAGGCCCCCGACCCCAGTCCGTTCGACGCGCTCCTGGTGCTCTCCTTCGGTGGCCCGGACGCCCCCGACGAGGTGCTCCCGTTCCTGGAGAACGTGACCGCGGGGCGCGGGGTCCCCCGCGAACGCCTCGAGGAGGCGGCCGGCCACTACGCGCACTTCGGCGGCGCCAGTCCGATCAACGCGCAAAATCGCGCCCTGATCGCGGCGGTCGAGGCCGATCTCGTCGCGCACGACGTGCGGTTGCCGGTCTACTGGGGCAACCGCAACTGGCGCCCGTATCTGGCGGACACCGTGCGGCGGATGGCCGACGACGGGATCCGCCGCGCCGCGGTCCTGGTGACCAGCGCCTACGCGTCCTACTCGGGCTGCGCGCAGTATCACGAGAACCTGATCGAGGCCCGAGCCGAAGTCGGTGATCGGGCCCCGACGTTCGACAAGCTGCGGCACTTCTTCAACCACCCCGGCTTCGTCGAGCCGCTCGTGGACCACGTACTGACCGCGCTGGCCGAACTGCCCGAGCCGGTACGGGCCGGCGCCCGGCTGGTGATGGTCACCCACTCGATCCCCACGGTCACCGCGCGCACCGCGGGCCCGGCCGGCGGCGGCTACGTAGCCCAACACCGGGAGACCGCGCGCCTGGTCGCCGAGGGCGTCGCCCGGGTGCTCGGCCGCGAGCACGACTGGGACCTGGTGTACTCCAGCCGCAGCGGCCCGCCGCAGGTGCCGTGGTTGGAGCCCGACGTCAACGACCACCTGGTGCGCCTGCGCGGCGAAGAGGAGGTGCCGGCGGTGGTGCTGGTGCCGATCGGGTTCCTGTCCGACCACATGGAGGTGGTCTACGACCTGGACGTGGAGGCCGCCGCGACCGCCGCGCGGATCGGGCTGCCGGTGAGTCGGGCCGCGACCACGGGCGCCGACCCCAGATTCGCGGGCGCGGTGCGCGAGTTGTTGCTGGAGCGCGCCGCCGCGGTGCGCGGCCGAGCGCCCGCCCGCTGCGCGCTCGGTGCGCTGGGCGCCGCACACGACGTGTGTCCGGTTGGTTGTTGCCCCGACCCGCGGGCGCTGCGCGCGGACCCGCAGGCCGCCGCCCGGGCGCCACGCGGGGCGGCGCTGCACGGGTAGCCGGCGCGCTCGCCGGCGGCGCCGGGCACCCGGTGCCGCCGGCAGGATGGGCGCATGACGATCGACACCGCGGAACTCCTGGCCATCGCTCGCGACGCGGCCCGGCACACCGGCGGCTTCCTGTTGCACGAGCGTCCCGCCGACCTCGGCGTCGCGGCGACCAAGAGCAGCCCCACCGACGTGGTCACCGAGATGGACACGGCCGCGGAGAAACTGATCATCGAACGGATCCGCGCCCACCGACCGCACGACGGCTTCCTGGGCGAGGAGGGCGAGGCGAGTGCCGGCAGCAGCGGCGTGCGCTGGGTGATCGACCCGATCGACGGCACCGTGAACTACCTGTACGACCTGCCCGGCTGGTGTGTGTCGATCGCCGCCGAGACCGCCGAGGGCACCCTGCTCGGCGTGGTCGAGGTGCCCGTGGTCGGCGAGACCTTCCACGCCGTGCGCGGCGGCGGCGCCTATCGCAACGGCAAGCCCGTCCACTGCCGCCCCGCGGCCCCGTTCGCCCGGGCGCTGGTGGCGACCGGATTCGGCTACACCACCCCGCGGCGCACCCGCCAGGCCGCGGTGATCGGCGCGCTGCTGCCGAGCGTGCGCGACCTGCGTCGCGGCGGTTCGGCCGCGATCGACCTGTGCTCGGTGGCGGCAGGCCGCGTCGACGCCTACTACGAGCGCGGCCTCAACCCCTGGGACGTGGCGGCGGGCGCGCTGATCGCCCGCGAGGCCGGCGCCGAGGTGATCGAGGACCTGTGGCCCGAGCCCGACGGGTCGAGCGTGTGCCTGGCCGCCCCCACCGGGCTGCGCGCCGAACTCGAGGCGGCCCTGGCCGCTCTGCACGCGTAGACCCGGAGCGGGCGCGAGGCCCGGATCGGGTGATCCGGGCCTCGCGACCCTCGGCCCGACAGCCGAACCCCCGGCGTCCGCTCGGGACCTCGCCGGGGGAAAGAAACTGGTGCGGGTGCTGTTCGCCTGCGGTTCGGGTGTCGTCTCGGTGGCTCAGGCGCTTTCGCGAAGCACCCGCACGCCATGCTCCGACGCCATCCGCAGCAGGTCGTCCAACTCGGACTGCTCGACTTCGACCAGGAAATCGTCGCCGGTGTCGCAGGCCTGCTTCAGCGCTTGCTCGGTCTCACGTATGCGTCGCAGTACGCCGGCCGTGAATTCGTCCATAAGGCCGCCCCAATGTCACTCGTCGTCGCCGGTTTCGGTTGTCCTACCCCCCGTGCAACGCCGGGGAAACCACCGATCGGGCCTTGGGCGGCCCCCGATCCGGGGGTCTGACCAGGGGACTTGTCCCGCCCAACGGCACGGTGTCGGACTTTCCGGGGCGTACCGGAATCCTTCCCTCACTCGGGGGGTGCCGTAACGTCCGCGGCCGGACCGTTCCGGACCGGTCCGGCCGGGCCGCCCGCCCGCCCCCTGGGCCGTCGGTCGGCTTACTCGGGCTTTACCGGGGCGCGGGGGAAGATGGACAACGAATCCATCCCCTTTCATCGAGCAGGAGGCACAGCCGGTGCGGGTTCTCGTAGTCGAGGACGAGCAGCTCCTGGCGGACGCGGTCGCGACCGGGTTGCGCCGGGAAGCCATGGCCGTCGACGTCGTATACGACGGTGAGGCGGCGCTGGAGCGGATCGCCGTCAACGACTACGACGTGGTGGTGCTCGACCGGGATCTGCCGATCGTGCACGGCGACGACGTGTGTCGGGCGGTGGTGGAGACCGGCATCCCGATGCGGGTGCTGATGCTCACCGCCGCCGGCGACGTCAGCGATCGGGTCGAGGGCCTGGAGCTGGGGGCGGACGACTATCTGCCCAAGCCGTTCGCGTTCAGCGAGCTGATCGCCCGGGTGCGCGCACTCGGCCGGCGAGCCGTCTCGCCGCTGCCGCCGGTGCTGGAGCGGGCCGGCATCCGGCTCGACCCGAACCGGCGCGAGGTGCTGCGCGAGGGTGTTCCGGTGCACCTATCGCCCAAGGAGTTCGCGGTGCTGGACGTGCTGATGCGCGCCGACGGCGCCGTGGTCTCGGCCGAGCAACTGCTCGAGAAGGCCTGGGACGAGAACACCGATCCGTTCACCAACGTCGTGCGGGTCACCGTCATGACGCTGCGCCGCAAGCTCGGCGAGCCGCCCGTCATCCTGACGGTGCCCGGCGCCGGATACCGCATTTGAGGACCGCCATGAACGACAGCTCTCGGGCCGTCCCGGCGGAAGCCGGAAGTACCGCAGCCGGCTCCGCGCAGCCGGCCGCGGGCGCCTCGACCGCGCCCACGAAGCCGAGTCCGACCCCCACGAAGCCGGGCCCGGCGATCAAGTCCGGTCCACCGCCGCGCCCGGGCCGCCCGCCCCAGCCGCCGCGACCCAGCGCGCCGCCCAAGCCCAACCGCGAGCCCGCCCGCGACCCGCAGCGCCCGGCCGCCGGCGGCCGACGGCTGATCCTGGGCCGGGACGCCGACGACGCGGCGGAGATGTCCCGGCTGTCGCGGATGGCCCCCTCGCAACTGCCCGCGATGTTGCGGTCCACCATCAAGATGCGACTGACCGCGCTGTACGGCGGGATGTTCCTGATCGCCGGGGTGCTGCTGCTGGGCACCGTCTATCTGCTGGTGCGGCAGAGCCTGACCGAGGGCCGGCTCAATCTGAGCCTGGCGCCGGACACGCTGATGACCATCAACGGCGTGCCGATGACGCCCGCCCAGTTCGAGAAGTGGCAGAGCATCCAGCAGGTCCGTCAACGCGACGCCGCGCTGAACTCGCTGCTCCAGCAGTCGTTGCTGGCGTTGCTGCTGCTGTCGGTGATCGCCTTCGGCTTCGGCTACGTGATGGCGGGTCGGGTGTTGCGTCCGCTGGAGCGGATCACCTCGATCGCCCGCGAGGTGGCCGGATCCAACCTGCACCGGCGGATCGACCTGGACGGGCCGGACGACGAGTTCAAGGAGCTCGCGGACACCTTCGACGACATGCTCGATCGGCTGGATCGATCGTTGGAGTCGCAACGCAAGTTCGTCGCCAACGCGTCGCACGAGTTGCGCACGCCACTGGCGATCAACCGCACCCTGCTGGAGGTCGCGCTCGGCGATCCGGAGGCGTCCGTCGAACTCAAGCAGCTCGGCAAGACCCTGCTGGCCACCAACGAGCGCAGCGAGGGACTGATCGAGGGCCTGCTGCTGCTGGCCCGCAGCGACAACGAGCTGACCGAGCGCAAGCCGGTGGACCTGGCCGAGGTGGCCCGCCGCGCGGTGGACCAGACCGGCGCCGAGGCGTCCGAGCGCAAGGTGACCCTGCACGACGAGCTGGGTCCCGCCGTGCTCCAGGGCAACGGCGTGCTGCTGGAGCGGGTCGCGATGAACCTGATCCAGAACGCGGTGCGCTACAACCGGGCCGGCGGCATGGTCGACATCTCCACCGAGTCCACCGCGGGCGTCGCGGTGCTCACCGTGGTCAACACCGGGCCGGTGGTGCCCGGCTACGAGGTGGACAACATGTTCGAGCCGTTCCGGCGGCTGCGCACCGAGCGCATCGCCAGCGACAAGGGCGTGGGGCTCGGGTTGTCCATCGTGCGCTCGATCGTGCGCGCACACGGCGGCTGGATCGAGGTCGAGCCGCGCGAAGAAGGCGGCCTGATGATGCGGATCGGCTTCCCGGCGGGCTGAGCCGGGTCGGCGGCGGGCCCGGCGCGGCCGGCCTCGCGACCCGATTTCGTCGTACATGTGTACGAGAGTCGTGGATCACATTTCCGTCTTGGGGTGGAACCAACCTACGCTGTCGTAAGTTACGGAATCGTAGGGACGCGTCGTGCGGGCGATGCACAGCGCCGTCCTCCGTGTCTGCCGCTGTACGACGTTGTCTGCCTATGCCCTGGAGAGCCGATGAACCTTCTCGTCCCCGCCCCGACCGGTGAGCACCTGCTGCGCGAGCTGGAGCAGGTCGTCGCCGTCGAGCTGGACCGCCACCTCGCGGTGGCCAAGGAGTGGTTCCCGCACGAGTACGTGCCGTGGAGTGCCGGTCGCGACTTCGACGGCGTACTCGGCGGCGAGGCGTGGACCCCCGAGGAGTCCGGGCTCACCGACGTCGGGCGGATAGCGCTGACGCTGAACCTGCTCACCGAGGACAACCTGCCCAGCTACCACTACGAGATCGCGGCGATGTTCGGTCGCGACGGCGCGTGGGGCACCTGGGTGCACCGCTGGACGGCGGAGGAGGGCCGGCACGGCATCGCGATCCGCGACTACCTGATGGCCGCCCGGGCCGTGGACCCGGTCGCGCTGGAGCGCTCGCGGATGGAACACATGGAGGCCGGCTACCAGGGCGACCACATGGACAACCCGCTGCACGTGATCGCCTACGTGACCTTCCAGGAACTGGCCACCCGGGTCTCGCACCGCAACTCGGGCCGCACCTGTGGCGACCCGATCGCCGAGCAACTGCTCGCGAAGGTGGCCACGGACGAGAACCTGCACATGGTCTTCTACCGCAACCTGCTCAAGGCCGCCTTCGAGATCGCCCCCGACCAGGCGATGCAGGCGGTCACCGAGATGGTCACCGACTTCCGGATGCCCGGACACGGGATCAGCGGCTTCGAGCGCGCGGCGGCCAAGCTCGCGGTGGGCGGCGTGTACAACCTGCCGATCCACCAGAACGACGTGATCCTGCCGGTGCTGCGCCACCTCAAGATCATGGAGCGCACCGACCTGGGCCCGGAGGGCGAGAAGGCCCGTGAGGAGCTCGCGCTGTTCCTGGGCGGCCTGGACTCCCAGGTGGTGCGCTTCGAGGAGCGCCGGCTCGCCCTGGAGGCCCGCAAGGCGGCCAACCGACGCTGAGGTCGGCCCGACCGCAACACGCCGAGGCCCGCCGCCCCCTCGGGGACGGCGGGCCTCGGCGCTCGTGCCCGCCGGGTCAGCTCTTGCGGGCCGACCCGCCCAGCGACTCCTTGAAGCCGACCTTGCCGCCCATCCGCAACACCGCGCCCTCGTACATCCGGGCCGCGAGCCGCACCAGCGCGACCAGGGCGAGCAGCGCGATCGCGAACGCGGCCAGGTTCTCCGCCACCGAGACCTCGTCCGCCGCGGTCATCGCCGGTTGCAACATCGCCGAGAACGGCGGCACATAGGCCAGCACGTGGGCAAGCGTGCCGCCCTTTTGGCCGAGGAAGATCGCGGCCAGGAACGAGGCGATCAGCAGCGAGGTCATCGGCGTGACGACGTTCTGCAGATCCTCCTGCCGGGAGACCCGGGCCGCGGCGGCGGCGAACAGGCACGCGTAGATCGCGTAGCCCACCACGAACCACAGCAGCACCAGCGCCACCGGATAGATCATCGCGCCCGTCAACTCGATGGTGCCCAGCGCCGACGCGGCGGCCAATCCGACCACCGCGGTGACCAGCATCTGGAGCAGACCGAGCAGGCCGATCCCGAGGACCTTGCCGGTCAACAGCGCCCGGGCGGGCACGGTCGCCAGCAGGATCTCCACGATCCGGCTGGATTTCTCCTCGACCACACCGCTCGCCACCCACATGCAGAACAACATGAGCATGCCGTAGAGCACGAGCGTGCCGACGAACGCGATGCCCTTGCGGGCGTCGCGCTGGTCCGCGTCCGGATCCAGGGTGGTCTTGGGCATCGGCGCGATCGTCGAGGCCTGGTTCACCGCGCCCGGGTCGATGCCCGCCGTACCCAGCCGCCGGTCGCGCTCCACGGTGGCCCAGGAGCTCTGCAGGACGGCCGCCAACGGGTCGGCCAGCTTGCTGTCCACCAGGATCCGGCCGTCGTCCACGACCGCGTCCAGCTTCCCGTCGGAAAGCGCCTTCTCGGCCGCCGCGCGATCGGCGACCGAGCCGACCCGCACGTCCACGTCCAGCAGCGTCGCCTGGTGCCGGGCGGTCTGCGCCAACTCGGTGTGCCGCGGGCCGAGGAAGGCCACGTCGTACTTGTCCGAGCCGCTGCCGAGCGCGGCCGGGATGGCCACCGACGCGAGCAGGATGGCCAGCATCACCCCGACCGAGACCTGAAAGCCCCGGTCCCGGATGCGCTCGGTGAACTCGCGGCGCGCGACCAGCCGCACGGCGGACCAAAACGTGCTGCCGCCGGTGCTCACGCGCCGACCTCCGTCCCGTTGACGACCTCGCGGAAGAGTTCGGCGAGCGAGGGGGTCGCGGGCGCGAAGGCCAGCACCCGGCCCGCCGCCCGGGCCGCGTCGAGCAGCGTCTGCTCGCTCGTCCCGGCAAGCAGTTCGACCAGCACCGTGTCCTCCTGCGCGGAGAGCACCTTGACCCCGGACACCTCGTCCGCCCAGCCCGTCGGCGCCTGCGCGAGCCGCACCCGGTAGCGCACCGCGCGGTCGTCCCCGCGCAGCTCGGCGACGGTGCCGACGGCGTGCATGCGTCCCTTGTTGATGATCCCGACCGCGTCGCACAACGACTCGACCAGTTCGAGTTGATGGCTGGAGAAGACCACCGAGGCACCCGCGGCGGTGCGCTCGCGCAGCACGCCGGCCATCACGTCGACGCCGACCGGGTCGAGACCGGAGAACGGCTCGTCCAGCACCAGCAGCTCCGGCTCGTGCACGAGCGCGGCGGCCAACTGCACCCGCTGCTGGTTGCCCAGGGACAGGGTCTCCAGCCGATCCGTCGGCCCGCCCGCCACCTGGAGCCGGTCCAACCAGTGCTCGGCCGACTCGTGCGCCCGGGTCCGCGTCATGCCGTGCAACTCGGCCAGATAGACGAGCTGATCCCGGATGCGCATCTTCGGGTACAGCCCACGCTCCTCGGGCATGTAGCCCCACCGTCGTCGCATGCCGCGGTCCACCGGCGCGCCGCGCCAACGGATCTCCCCGGCGTCCGACGCCAACACGCCCAGCGCGATGCGCATGGTCGTGGTCTTTCCGGCACCGTTGGTACCGACGAAACCAAACATTTGGCCTGGTTGTACGGTCAGTGAGAGGTCGTCGAGGACGACCTTCCCACCGAACCGTTTGTCCAGGCCGGCCAGCTCGAGCACAACACTCCCCGTGTGATTCCCAGCCCCCCGTGTCGCACTTATATACGGGGGCGAACGGGGCCTTCAAACCGAAGCGGGCGTGTGCGATCCGCCACACCCGCCGGTCGTGGCGCCTCGTGCCGATCAGTCGATTCGGTACAGGTCCCGACGGAATCGACGACCGTTCTCGACGTAACTGCGCACCGCCTCCGCGAACGCGCCGGGCGCGACCGCGTTCTCACGAATCTTCGCCGGCACCCCGAGCGCCATCGCGTAGGACGGCACCTCGATCCGATTTCCGACCACCGCACCCGCTCCCACCAGGGCACCTGTGCGCACCACGGCCTGATGCATGACCACCGCGCCGTTGCCCACCAGGCAACGATCCTCGATCACGCAGCCCTCCAAATGCACAATGTGACCGATCACGCACTCGTCGCCCACTACCGTCGGCCACGGCGCCGTCGTGTGCAGTACGCACCCGTCCTGTACCGACGTACGCTCGCCGATCACGATCCGGCCGTGATCGGCGCGCAATACGGCACCCGGCCACACCGTAGAATCCGCGCCGATCTCCACGCTGCCGATCACGACCGCGTCGGGATGCACATACGCATCGGGGTGCACCTTGGGCACTTGATCACCCAGCGCGTAGACCGTCACGATTCCTCCTGGTTGTGCAGGGCGGTACGGGGTTACAGTGGCCCCCCATCCAACCAAGTCACCTCTTTGGGGGTTCGGTTGGGTGTCGATTGCGTAACGAGCCTTGATGTAAGGCAAAATCTGCGCTCCGGGTCGGGCACAACTCCGGCCCCTCGCGCGTTACGTGCGCTGAAGGCATCGTCCACGAAGGTCCTCGGGCGATGTCCGCATGACCCAGCACCGCAGATCCACCCGGAGGGGGAGAGGTACATGGCAACCGACTACGACACCCCGCGTAAGACCGATGACGACATCAACGAAGACAGCATCGAGGAGCTGAAGGCTCGGCGCGTGGACAAGTCGGCCGGTTCGGTCGACGTCGACGAGTTCGAGCAGGCCGAGTCTCTCGAGCTTCCCGGTGCGGACCTCTCCAATGAGGAGCTGTCCGTCCGGGTCGTCCCGAAGCAGGCCGACGAATTCACGTGCTCCAGTTGCTTCCTGGTGCACCACCGCAGCCAGCTCGCCAAGGAGAAGGACGGCCAGGCGATCTGCAGCGACTGCGCCTGATCGTGTGCGGTCGAGGACGACCGGCGATGAACGGCAACCCTGCACACGCCATACGGGTACCGGCAGGAGTTGGACCGTCGACGTTCGCCGAGCGTCCTTGAACGCGAGAGCACGATACGGAGCGTGGGAAACGATGAAACCGCACGCATGACGTACGAAGTCGAACGTCCGCCGATGCACCGGCGGGCGTTCTTGACTGTCCGGTGCCCGACTCGGCGCCGGATCCCGCACGCACTCCCGGCTCGCCCGAGCCGGGATCGATCCGTCCGCGTCCGGTCAGGCGCGGGCGCGCAGCGCGGTCACCACGTCGACCAGACGTTGCGGGTTGCGCGAGGACAGATACAGGTAGGGCGTGGGGTCGGCCGGGTCGGTGACCTCGATCCGCGCGGCTCCCGGGATGTACGCGCGCAGCACCATGAACGCGCGCGGGTCCGCGTTCTCCATCCGCAGCGAGCGGGCCTGCTCGGGGTCGAGCGCGACGCCCGCACCGAGCGCGGTCAGCGGAATCCTGGCCCGACCCGCCAGCAGCTCGGTATCGGTCACGGTGATCCGCGCCGCGCCGTAGGCACTGGTGGCCCAGGCCGTCAGGGCGCCCAGGGCCAAGGCGAGCACGATGGTGGCCACGATCCCGAAGGCCAGGCCCACCAACCCGCCCGAGACGGCCATCAGGACGGTCAGGGCCCACCACGAGGCCGGCACGCCGAGTCGTTCGCTGTACGCCTGCATGGCACCAGCCTGTCATGGGCGGCCGACGCGGTTCAGCGGGGGCCGTGCCGCCGGGTCAACCGGGCCAGCGCGCGGGTGACCCGCTCCGGCGGCGTACGCAGGCCGGTCGCCACTCCTTTGGCGTAATCCGAAAGAGCGGTCGGGGCCACCAGGTCGAGCAGCGCACCCGCTCTGGCGTCGTTGCCCACCAGGTAGCGCGGCCGGGGTCTGGGCACGCTCAGCGCGACGCGTACGGCGTGCGCGACCGGCGTCGGAGCGGGCAGCGCCTTCGCCCGGCGCGCCACGTCGTCCACGAGGTCGTAGGAGTCGTTGTAGGCCGACGTCTTGCGCGGCGGCAGCCGGGACATGCCGCGCTCCCAGATGTTCGTGCCGAAGCTGCCCGGCTCGATCAGCACCACCTTGACGCCGAACCCGGCCGTCTCGATCCGCAGCGCGTCGGTGATCGCGGCCAGCCCCTGCTTGCTCGCGCAGTACCAGCCCACGAACGGGGTCGAGACGCGGCCGGAGAGGGAGGAGATGTTGACGATCCGCCCGTCCCGACGTCTGCGCATCTGCGGCAGCACCAGCCGGGCGATCCGCGCGGGCGCGACCAGGTTGGTCTCCAACTGGGCGCGGATCTGCTCGTCGTCCACGTCCTCGATCGCACCCGGCTGCGCGATCCCGGCGTTGTTGACCACGGCCCACGGGCCGCCCGCGGTCATCTGGGCGATCTCGGTGAAGGCCTGCACTGTCGAGGTGGCGTCGGCGACGTCGAGCAGGACCGTGCGCACGCCCACCTCGGCCCGCTCGGCGGCCTCGCGCAGGCGCTCGGCCCGCTCGTGGGTCCTGGCCGTGCCGATCACGTCGAAGCCGGATCCGGCCAGCTCCAGGGCCACGGCAAGGCCGATCCCACCGGTCGCCCCGGTGACGACCACACTCTTGGTCATGCGCTTCCTTCCGTCCCGCGCCCCTTTCGGGCCGCGGCGCCGGCGGCTCCCAAGCCGCTGCGCGGGTGTCGGTCGGAACGACGGTAGTGTCCTTCGGCGTGAGTCGACCAACATCCCTGACCCCGCCTCCGGAAGCGGTGGTGCCCCGGCTCCACCCGGGCGCGCCTCCTCCCGGCACCGAGCTGGGCGAGCACTACAGCGACTGCTTCGGCTGCGGCGAGGCCGCCCCGGGCGGGCTGCGCATTCGCGCGCGCGCCGGCGAGGGCGTCTCCGTGGACGCCGAGTTCACCGTCACCGCGCTGCACCAGGGAGCCCCGGGCCTGGCCCACGGCGGGCTGCTGACCTGCGCGTTCGACGAGGCACTCGGCGCGATCGGGTACATGCTGCACACCACGGCGGTGACCGGGCACCTGGAGACGGACTTTCGTCGCCCGGTGCCGGTGGGGTCCACGCTGTACATCCACGCGTGGTGCGAGGCGGTGGCCGGCCGCAAGATCTACCTGCGCGCGGTGGGCCGGCTCGACGCCCCGGACGGACCGGTCGCGGTCGAGGCGGCGGCGCTGTTCGTGAGCGTGGGACTCGAGCACTTCGTCGACAATGGACGTGCGGAAGACGTACAGCGCGTCATGGACAACCCCGACCTGATGAAGGCGGCCCGAGCGTTCGAGGTGAACCCGTGAGCACGAGTGTGGACATCCTGGTGCGCCGGCTGGACCCCGAACTGCCGCTGCCCGCGTACGAGCACCCCGGCGACGCCGGCGCCGATCTGGTGACCGCGCAGGACGCCGAGATCGCCCCCGGTGAGCGTGTGGTGCTGCCCACCGGCATCGCGATCGCGCTCCCGGACGGCTATGCCGCCTTCGTGCACCCGCGCTCCGGACTCGCCGCGCGGTGCGGAGTATCCCTGGTGAACGCCCCAGGCACCGTCGATGCGGGATACCGTGGCGAAATCAAGGTTGTCGTGGTCAACCACGACCTGCGTACGCCGGTCGTTTTTCGTCGCGGCGACCGAATCGCCCAACTCGTGATCCAACGAGTCGAGCGAGCGGGGTTCCACGAGGTCGCCGAGTTGCCCGGTTCCGGGCGCGGCGAAGGCGGCTTCGGATCCACCGGCGGCCACGCCGCGATCGGCGTTTCGAGCGCCGGGGCGGCGGGCAACGCGGGCATGCAAGACTCGGCTTCCGACAGGGAAGGACTGTGACGTGTTCGGTCGTCGCCGACGCAGCGAAAAGGATGATCTGCCCGTCGAGGAGCACGATGACCTCGACGGCATCATCGAGGACGAGGGCGATGCCGACGAGGCTTCGAGCGACGGGGCCGGGCAAGGCTCCGACGACTCGGACCTCGACGAGCTGAGCCGACCGATCCCGCCCGCGCCCCGGCCGGACGGTCCGTGGGACTTCGACGAGCTCGAGGACCCGCACGAGGACCGCATCGACCTCGGCGGGATGCTGATCCCGAGCGACCCGCGGATGGAGTTGCGGGTCGAGGTCTCCAACGACCTGATCATCGCGGCCACCGTGGTGCTGGAGGACAGCGGTCTGCAACTGCAGGCGTTCGCCGCCCCGCGCAACGAGAGCATCTGGCACGAGGTGCGCGCCGAGATCGCCTCCGGGATCACCCAGCAGGGTGGCATCGTGGACGAGCAGGACTCCGGCCTGGGCTGGGAACTGCGGGCCCAGGTGCCGGTCCAGCTTCCGGACGGCACACAGGGCCACCAGTTGGTGCGCTTCGTCGGTTGCGACGGGCCACGCTGGTTCCTGCGCGGGGTGATCTCCGGTCGTGCCGCAGTGGACCCCGCGGTGGGTGCCGACCTGGAGAGCATGTTCCGCGACACCGTGGTGGTGCGCGGCAACGAGCCGATGGCGCCGCGCGACCCGATCCTGCTCCGCCTGCCGGAGAACGCGCAGGTCGACCCGAACAGCGGGCTCGCGGTGCCGCCGCAGGGCGCCGAGGAGGACCGCTTCGCGGGCGACCTGGACCCGTTCCAGCGTGGCCCGGAGATCACCGAGGTCCGGTAACGGCGCAGGTCCCCGAGAGACACCGAAGCCCGGTTCCGCCGAAAGGCGGGGCCGGGCTTCGTGCATGTCGGGGGCGTGGGCGGGGCGTGAGTGGGGGCGTGGACGGGTGTGGCACCGGCCCGCGCGCGGGCGCGGTTCCGGGGGCGTCGAATCTTGATGTCAAGGGCGCGTCAAGAAGGCATATGGGTGCGTTAGGGCGCCGCCAACGCTTTCGGTTTTGCCCTGTTTATGAGGATTTTTGACGGCTTGGAAGTGCTATCAATGACCTCGCTACGGGCGATCAAGCGCCTGTCCGTCCCAAGGAGCATCCGCGATGGCTGATCTGGCCTTCGTATTCCTGACGATCGCGTTCTTCGCGCTGGTCGTCTTGATCGCCAAGGGGGTGGCGAAGCTGTGAACGCGGACAGCATCGTCGGCCTGAGCGTTGCCATCGCTTTGCTCGGCTACCTGGTCCTGGCCCTGATCTTCCCCGAGAGGTTCTAGGTGAGCGTCACGCTCGCGGGGATACTCCAGCTGTCCCTGCTGATAGCCGTCCTGGCCGCGGTCCATCGCCCGTTCGGCGACTACATGGCCCGGGTGTACTCCAGCGACAAGCACCTGCGCGGTGAGCGCGTCCTGTACAAGCTGATCGGCGCCGACCCGAACGCCGAGCAGCGCTGGACCGTCTACCTGCGCAGCGTGCTCGGCTTCTCGATGTTCTCGCTGCTGGGCCTGTACGCCCTGCAGCGCTTCCAGGACCACCTCCCGTTCGACCTCGGGATGAAGCCGATCACGCCGGACCAGGCGTTCAACACCGCCGCGTCGTTCACCGCGAACACGAACTGGCAGTCGTACTCCGGTGAGACCGCGATGGGCCACACGGTCCAGATGGTCGGGCTGACCGTGCAGAACTTCGTGTCGGCCGCGGTGGGCATGGCGGTGGCGATCGCCCTGGTGCGCGGGTTCGTTCGGGTCCGCTCGGGCGAGATCGGCAACTTCTGGGTCGACCTGATCCGCGGTTCGATCCGGATCCTGCTGCCGATCGCGATCATCGGCACGATCGTGCTGGTCGCGTCCGGCACCATCCAGAACCTGGCCGACCCGCAGACCGTGCGGACGCTCTCCGGCGGATCGCAGACCATCCCCGGTGGTCCGGTGGCCTCGCAGGAGGTGATCAAGGAACTCGGCACCAACGGCGGCGGCTTCTTCAACGCCAACTCCGCGCACCCGTTCGAGAACCCCAACGCGTTCACCAACATCTTCGAGATCTTCCTGATCCTGCTGATCCCGTTCTCGATGCCCCGCACCTTCGGGCGCCTGGTCGGCAACCTCAAGCAGGGCTACGCGATCCTCGCCGCGATGTTCGTGATCTGGTTCGTCGCCGTCCTGTTGATGTGGTGGACCGAGGCGCACGGCAACGGCGCGGCCCCCGAACTCGCGGGCGGTGCGATGGAGGGCAAGGAACAGCGGTTCGGCATCCCCGGTTCGTCGGTCTTCGCGGTGTCCACCACGATGACCTCCACCGGTGCGGTCAACTCGTTCCACTCGTCCTACACCGGACTGGGCGGCGGCATCACCCTGTTGGGGATGATGCTCGGCGAGATCACGCCGGGCGGTGTCGGCTCCGGTCTGTACGGGATCCTGATCATGGCGATCCTGGCGGTCTTCGTCGCCGGTCTGATGGTCGGCCGCACACCCGAGTACCTGGGCAAGAAGATCGGCGCCGGCGAGATGAAGCTGGTCGCGATGTACATCCTGGTGGTCCCCGCCACCATCCTGACCTTCACCGGCATCGCCCTCGCGTTGCCCGGTGAACAGGCCGCGATCCTCAACTCCGATTCGCCGCACGGCATCTCCGAGGTGCTCTACGCGTTCACCTCGGGCGCCAACAACAACGGCAGCGCGTTCGCCGGGCTCGGCGCGAACACCGAGTTCTACAACACGATGATCGGGTTGGCCATGCTGATCGGCCGATTCGTACCGATCTGCCTCGTGCTCGCCCTCGCCGGTCGACTGGCCGAACAAAAGAGCGTTCCGGACACGGCGGGCACCCTGCAGACGCATCGGCCCCTGTTCGTGGGCCAACTCGTCGGCGTGATCCTGATCATCACCGGCCTGACCTTCTTCCCCGCCCTGGCTCTCGGGCCGCTTGCCGAGGGATTGGCATGACAGACACCGCGATACGCCCCACCGAAGAACACGTCGAGTCACCCACCGGCCCCGGCCGGGTCTCGGCCGGCCTGTTCGAACCCCGCCAACTGCTCAAGTCGCTGCCCGGAGCCCTGCTCAAGCTCGACCCCCGGGTCATGGTCCGCACACCGGTCATGTTCGTGGTCGAGATCGGGTCGGTCATCACGACCGTCATGGCGATCAAGGACCCGAGTGTCTTCGCCTGGGTGGTCACCGTCTGGCTCTGGGCGACCGTGGTGTTCGCCAACCTGGCCGAGGCGGTCGCCGAAGGGCGCGGCAAGGCGCAGGCCGACACGCTGCGCAAGGCCAAGACCGACACGGTCGCCCGGCGCGTGGTCGCCGGCAGGGAAGAGCGGGTCGCGGCAACCGAGTTGGCCGTCGGCGACCTCGTGGTGTGCGAAGCCGGCGACATCATCCCCGGTGACGGCGACGTCGTGGACGGCGTGGCCAGCGTGGACGAGTCGGCGATCACCGGCGAATCCGCGCCGGTGATCCGCGAGTCCGGCGGCGACCGGTCCGCGGTGACCGGCGGTACGAAGGTGTTGTCGGACCGGATCGTCGTCAAGATCACCACCGAGCCCGGCAAGACCTTCATCGACCGGATGATCGCCCTCGTCGAGGGCGCCGCCCGGCAGAAGACGCCGAACGAGGTCGCGCTCAACATCCTGCTCGCGTCGCTGACCATCGTCTTCCTGTTCGCCGTCGTCACGCTGCAGCCGATCGCGATGTACGCGCACGCCGAGCAGTCGCTGATCATCCTGGTCGCGCTGCTGGTCTGCCTGATCCCGACGACCATCGGGGCGCTGCTGTCGGCGATCGGCATCGCGGGCATGGACCGACTGGTGCAGCGCAACGTGCTGGCCATGTCGGGACGCGCGGTCGAGGCGGCGGGCGACGTGTCGACGCTGCTGCTGGACAAGACGGGCACGATCACCCTGGGCAACCGACAGGCGTCCGAGTTCGTCCCGGTGGACGGCGTGACCGAG
Organism: Embleya sp. NPDC059213; assembly: GCF_042754445.1. NCBI lineage: Bacteria > Bacillati > Actinomycetota > Actinomycetes > Kitasatosporales > Streptomycetaceae > Embleya > Embleya sp. NPDC059213. Next base: position 16,397 of record NZ_JBHZAV010000093.1, on the reverse strand, counting down.
GCCGAACTGGCCGACGCCGCGCAGTTGTCCTCGCTCGCGGACGAGACGCCCGAGGGCCGCTCGATCGTGGTGCTGGCCAAGGAGCGGTACGGGCTGCGCGAGCGGCACCAGGGCGAGCTCACGCACGCCGAATGGATCGCCTTCACCGCGCAGACCCGGATGTCGGGCGTGGACCTGACCGAGGACTGCGGTGGGCGGATGGTGCGCAAGGGCGCCGCCTCCGCGATCAACGCGTGGGTGTCCGAGCGCGGCGGCGTGGTGCCGGCCCGGTCCGGCGAACTGGTCGACGGCATCTCCGCCGCCGGCGGCACACCGCTCCTGGTCGCGGTCGAGGACGTGGACGGCGCCCGGATCCTGGGCGTGATCCACCTCAAGGACGTGGTCAAGGAGGGCATGCGGGAGCGGTTCGACGAACTGCGCCGGATGGGCATCCGGACCGTGATGATCACCGGCGACAACCCGCTGACCGCCAAGGCCATCGCGGACGAGGCCGGCGTCGACGACTTCCTCGCCGAGGCCACCCCCGAGGACAAGCTCGCGCTCATCAAGCGCGAACAGGCCGGCGGCAAGCTGGTCGCGATGACCGGCGACGGCACCAACGACGCACCGGCGCTGGCCCAGGCCGACGTGGGCGTGGCGATGAACACCGGCACCTCGGCGGCCAAAGAGGCCGGGAACATGGTCGACCTCGACTCCAACCCGACCAAGCTGATCGAGATCGTCGAGATCGGCAAGCAGTTGCTGATCACCCGCGGCGCGCTCACCACGTTCTCGATCGCCAACGACGTCGCGAAGTACTTCGCGATCATCCCGGCGATGTTCGCGAGCATCAAGGGCGCCGAGGCGCTCGGCCCGCTGGACAAGCTGAACATCATGCAGCTCGCCACCCCCGAGTCGGCGATCATCTCGGCGGTCGTCTTCAACGCCCTGATCATCGTCGCGCTGATCCCACTGGCCCTGCGGGGCGTGCGCTACCGGCCGATGTCGGCGGACAAGCTGCTCGGTCGCAACCTGCGGATCTACGGTCTCGGCGGCCTGATCGCCCCGTTCGTCGGGATCAAGCTCATCGACCTGCTCGTCTCGCTCATCCCCGGAATCGGCTGATTCAGATGGCAACCAACTTCAGTACCCGTATCCGTGTCCTGGGCGCGTCCCTGCGGGCCTTCCTGGTGCTCACCGTGCTCCTGGGCGTGCTCTACCCGCTGTCCATGACCGGGATCGCACAGGCGCTGTTCAAGGACAACGCCGACGGTTCGATGGTCAGCGTCAACGGCAGGAAGGTCGGCTCCGCCCTGATCGGGCAGTCCTTCGACCTGGTGGACGCGCAGGGCGACCCGCGCAAGTTCGACGCCGACGGCCGCGAGGTGCTCGCCACGGCGGACGGCGCGGGCTACACCTACCTCCAGGGCGGCGGCGCGCTGACCGCCGAGCAGGCCGAGGGAGTCGGCACGCTGCCGGACCCCAGGTGGTTCCAGCCGCGTCCGTCGGCCTCGAACCACGACGGCCTGGCCTCGGGGGCGTCCAACTACGGCCCCGAGAACCCGACCTTCGTCAAGCTCATCGGCGACCGCAAGGCACAGGTCGCCAAGTTCAACGGCGTGAGCGAGGACCGGGTCCCGGTGGACGCGGTCACCGCGAGCGGATCCGGCCTGGACCCGCACATCTCCCGGGCCTACGCGCTGCTCCAGGTGGAGCGGGTGGCCAAGGAGCGCGGCGGCCTGGACCCGGCCGAGGTGCGCGCCCTGGTGGACAAGCACGTGGACGCGCCCAACGCCGGATTCCTCGGCCAGGAACGGGTGAACGTGCTGGACCTCAACATCGCGCTCGCCCGACTCGCCGGCTGATCCCGGCGGTCGTGGCGGGCCGGGGACGGGGAGTGCCGGTGTCGGCACTCCCCACCCCGAGGCAGAGAATGGGTGACATGGCACGCGGCAAGCTCCGGATCTATCTCGGTGCGGCACCCGGCGTCGGCAAGACCTACGCGATGTTGGGCGAGGGACAACGTCGGCGCAGGCGCGGCAGCGACGTCGTCGTCGGTTTCGTGGAATGCCACGGCCGACCCACCACCGAGGAAGCACTACAGGGTCTGGAGGTCGTCCCCCGGCGGGACATGATCCACCGAGGCGGCGCGTTCACCGAGATGGACGTGGACGCCGTCATCGCACGGCGACCGAGGATCGCCCTCGTGGACGAGCTGGCGCACACCAATGTGCCGGGCTCGCGCAACGAGAAACGTTGGCAGGACATCGAGGAACTGCTCGACGCCGGGATCGACGTGATCTCGACGGTGAACGTGCAACACCTCGAATCGCTCAACGACGTGGTCGAGTCGATCACCGGGGTGCCGCAGCGTGAGACCGTGCCCGACGAGGTGGCCCGCCGGGCGGACCAGATCGAGCTGGTCGACATGGCGCCGGAGGCGCTGCGCCGGCGGATGGCACACGGCAACGTGTACGCGCCGGAGAAGGTCGACGCGGCACTGTCCAACTACTTCCGGGTCGGCAACCTGACCGCGTTGCGCGAACTCGCGCTGTTGTGGACCGCGGACCGGGTGGACGAATACCTCCAGCAGTACCGCAGCGAACACCAGATCGACGCCACCTGGCCGGCCCGCGAGCGGATCGTGGTCGGCCTCACCGGCGGCCCGGAAGGCGAGACGCTGCTGCGCCGGGCCGCGCGGATCGCCACCCGCGGCTCCGGCGGCGAACTGCTCGCGGTCTACGTCTCGCGCAGCGACGGCCTCACCGGCGCCTCCCCGGAGGCGCTGGCCCGCCAGCGCGCGCTGGTCGAGTCGCTCGGCGGCACCTTCCACTCGGTGGTCGGCGAGAACGTGCCCACCGCGCTGCTGTCCTTCGCGCGCGGGGTGAACGCGACGCAGATAGTGCTCGGCAGCAGCCGGCGCAAGCCCTGGCAGTACCTGTTCGGCCCGGGCGTGGGCGCCACCGTGGCCGCGCAGTCCGGCGACATCGACACGCACATCGTCACCCACGAGCACGCGGGCGTGGGGCGGGTGCTGCGCCCGATGCGCTCCCCACTGGGGCGCGGCCGGCGGATCGCGTCGTGGGCGGTGACCGTGATCGGCCCGCTGGCACTCACCTACACACTGGACGCGACCCGGGACAGCCACGGCCTGTCCACCGAGATGTTGCTGTTCCTGACGGTCACCGTCGCGGTCGCGCTGCTCGGCGGATTGTGGGCGTCCGTGCTCACTGCGGTGGTGTCCTCGATCCTGCTGAACTACTACTTCACGCCGCCGCTGCACAACCTGACCATCGACGATCCGGAGAACATGCTCGCGTTGGGCATCTTCGTGCTGGTCGCGCTGTCGGTGGCCTCGGTGGTGGACCTGGCGGCCAGACGTACCCATCAGGCCGCGCGAAGTCAGGCCGAGGCGCAGACGCTGAGCTTTCTGGCGGGCAGTGTGCTGCGCGGCGAGCAGGCGCTGCCGGCGCTGTTGGACCGGGTGCGCGAGACGTTCGGGATGGAGTCGGTGGCGCTGCTGCAGCGCGAGGAGCACCACACTCCGTGGTTGTGCGTGGGCAGCGTGGGGCCGCATCCGGCGGTCAGGCCCGAGGACGCGGACGTGGACGTGCCGGTGTCCGACTCGCTGGCGCTGGCGCTGTCGGGGCGGGTGTTGCCCGCCGAGGACCGCCGGGTGCTCGGGGCGTTCGCCGCGCAGGCCGCGGTGGTCCTGGAGCGCCGACAGTTGGTTGCCGAGGCGGCCCAGGCGCGTCGGCTCAAGGAGGGCAACCGGATTCGCACCGCGCTGCTGGCGGCGGTCTCGCACGACCTGCGCACGCCGCTGGCCACGATCAAGGCCAGCGTGTCGAGCCTGCGGGCGGAGGATGTGAGCTGGTCGGAGGAGGACGAGGCCGAGCTGTTGGCGGCGATCGAGTTCGGCGCGGACCGGCTGGACACGCTGATCGGGAACCTGCTGGACATGAGCCGGTTGCAGACCGGGACGGTGACTCCGCTGATGGGCGACATCGGTCTGGACGAGGTGGTGCCGGGCGCGCTGGCCGGGGTCGCCGAGGACCGGGTGGCGCTGGACATCCCCGAGACGCTGCCCGCGGTGTCCGCGGACGCGGGCCTGCTGGAGCGGGTGCTGGCCAACGTGATCGAGAACGCGGTCAAGCACAATCCGCCGGGCCGCCGGGTGCACGTGTCGGCGGGCGCGCTCAAGGACCGGGTCGAGCTGCGGGTGGCCGACCGCGGGCCCGGTGTGCCGGACGAGTCGAAGGAGCGGATCTTCGAGCCGTTCCAACGCTTGGGGGACGCGCCGAAGGGCAATGGGGTGGGACTCGGGTTGGCGGTCGCGCGTGGCTTCGCCGAAGCCATGGACGGCACGTTGACGGCCGAGGACACGCCCGGCGGCGGGCTGACGATGGTGCTGGCGTTGCGCACGGCCCCGCTCGCGGGTGCGGGTGCGGGTGCCGGTGCGGGCGCCGGCGTGGGTGCGGGCGCGGGCGCTCGTGAAGTCGAGAGTGCGGGCGAGGGGCGGACCCCCGCGACCGATCAGCGAACCACTTGGGAGGAACAGCGATGACACGGGTCCTGGTCGTCGACGACGAGCCACAGATCGTGCGGGCCCTGGCCATCAACCTCAAGGCCCGCGGCTATGACGTGGACACCGCGGGGGACGGCACCGCGGCGCTGACCGCCGCCGCCGACCGGCATCCGGACGTGGTGCTGCTCGACCTGGGCCTGCCGGACATCGACGGGGTCGAGGTGATCAAGGGACTGCGCGGCTGGACCAGGATCCCGATCATCGTGCTGTCCGCACGGCACGCGTCGGCGGAGAAGGTCGCGGCGCTGGACGCGGGCGCGGACGACTACGTGACCAAGCCGTTCGGGATGGACGAGTTGCTCGCGCGGCTGCGCGCGGCGGTGCGGCGTGCGGTGCCCGAGGAGGAGGCGCCGGTCGTGGTCACCGAATCCTTCACGGTGGATCTCGCGGCCAAACGGGTCTCCCGGGACGGAGCCGACGTGCGGCTCACCCCGACCGAGTGGCACCTGCTGGAGGTGCTGGTCCGGCACGCCGGCCGGCTGGTCAGCCAGCGCGCGTTGTTGCAGGAGGTGTGGGGGCCGCAGTACGGGACGGAGACGAACTACCTGCGGGTCTACATGGCCCAGTTGCGCCGCAAGCTCGAGCACGACCCCTCGCACCCTCGCCATCTGCTGACCGAGCCGGGGATGGGTTATCGCTTCGAGGGATAGCTCGCGGCCTCACCCGGTGGGCCGCCGGCCCCGGCGGGCGGGCACTTTCGGGCAGCCGAGGGCCGTTGGATAGGCGGTACCCTTGCCGGCATGAGTGGTAGCGCAGCCGGGGTGGAGCGTCGATCCGGGCGATTGCGGCGGATGCTGGATCGGTGGACCTCCACCCATGAGGAATTGCACGCCGAGGAGCTGCTGCACGACACCCAGCGGCTCGGCTGTACCAAGATCGTGGACGTGGTCGAACGGGACCTGATCACGGTCGGCGGCACGCTGCGCACGGTGACCTTCCGGCCGCGCGCGGGCGTGCCCGCGCTCGAGGCCGAGCTGTACGACGGTTCGGCGGCGCTGTCGGTGGTCTGGCTCGGTCGGCGGCGGATAGCCGGGATCGAGCCGGGGCGGCAATTGGTCGCCCACGGGCGGGTGAGCACCACTGCGGGCCGCCCCGTCCTGTTCAACCCCAGGTACGAGCTGCGCCCCGTCGGCCGAGAGTGAACGAGTGACCGCCCATATGGAAAAGTCCGCCTCCGACGCGCCCGGCGAGCAGCCGGCCCCCACCGACAGCGCGGCCTCGATGATCGCCGCCTTCGGCGGTGTGCGCGGCATGATCGACATGACCGTGCCCGGCCTGGTGTTCGTGGTCGCCTTCACGATCAGCCACTCCACGTGGACCTCGGCGATGACCGCCGGCGCCGTCGCGTTGGCGTTCGCGGTGGTTCGGATCGCGCGCCGGGAGACCCTGCAGCACGCACTCGGCGGCTTCCTGGGCGTCGCGCTGGCCGGCTGGATCGCGGTCAAGTCCGGCAAGGCGGAGAACTTCTACGCCTTCGGCATGTTGCTGAACGGCGCCTACGCGCTGGCCTACCTGATCTCGATCCTGGTGCGCTGGCCGCTCATCGGCATCGTGCTCGGCCCGGCGCTGGGCGAGAACTTCACCTGGCGGCAGAACCCGGCCCGGTTCGCGGCGTATCGCCGGGCGACCTGGGTCTGGTTCGTGATGTTCGTGTTGCGGATCGTGATCCAGATCCCGATCTATTGGACCGGCAATGTCACGGCGCTGGGGATCGCCAAGGTGGCCCTGGGCGTGCCGCCGTTCCTGGTGGTCTGCTACATCACCTGGTTGATCATGTCGAAGGCGCCGCCGCCGGTGAAGGTGGAGGACGCCGAGGACGCCGAAGACGGCTCGGCGGCGGTCGAGGCGGCGCCGGTGGGCGAGCAGCGGGACGAGCGGCGGGAAGACCGCGTCGCGGATTGAGCGGTTGCTCGTCGGGCTGTCGGGTCGTCGAATCGTCGCGGGTCGTCGAATCGTCGCGGGTCGTCGGGTCGTCGGGTCGTCGTCGTGTGGCGGTGGATGGTGCGAGCCGTGCCGGGCCGGTTCGGGTGGGTGCCGAAGTGATCATCGCGGTGATCATTCGGGTATGGCGCATCGGTCGATTACGGAGAATTTGGGCCATGTGCGGTCCAATCGGCTATTCCCGCATGATCGCGTAACCGTGCCGTTAGCGTCCCCGTTAGACCTCCAGTGGACGAAGGAGGCGGGGACGGTGGCCGGAAACGGTGACCTCATCGCATTGGTAGCGGAAGCCGGTCTCTCCCGGCGCGAACTGGCCCGTTGGGTCAACTCGGTCGCCGAGCGACGCGGGCTGCACCTCGGGTGCAGCCACACCTCGGTGGCCCGTTGGCTGGAAGGCGCACAGCCGCGTTGGCCGATTCCGGAGCTGTTGGCCGAGGCTCTCGGTCGGCGCCTGGATTGCGAACTCACGGTCGAGGACCTCGGGATGCGCGACCGGCGGCCACCGAACCCCGACCCCTTCGACGGGCTGAAAGTCGCCCGGACCGCGGCCGAAGTCAGACACGCCGTGGCCGAATTGTCGGAGAGAGACATGAACCGCCGTACCTTCCTGGCCAACACGGCCTTCGGCGTGGGGGCGTTCGCCGCCCCCGCGCTGTTCTGGTCGACCGCGTCCCGGGCCGAGGGCGAGCCCGAGAAGCTCGCCTCGCGCGGTCCCGTCACCGTGCGCGACGCGGACGTCCTACGTATCCACCAGACCGTCCTGGCCTTTCGCCGACTCGACCGCGCACAGGGCGGCGGGGATCTGCGGGACACCGTCGTCAACCACCTCAACGGCGTCGCCCGCACCAAGCTGGCCGGTTCCTACGGTGACGAGGTGGGCCGCCGGTTGTTCCGTGCCGTCGCCGAACTCACCGAATTGGCAGGCTGGTTGTCCTTCGATTCCGGCCGGCACGCGCTGGCCCAGCGCTACCACATCCAGGCCCTGCGGCTGGCCCAGGCGGCCGACGACCCGGCCTACGGGGCCTACGTGATGGCCAACATGGCCTGTCAGTCGGTCTACCTGGGGCACGGCTGGGAGGCGGTACAACTGGCCCGGGCCGCCGAACAGGGCGCCGGCGGCGCGCTGGGTCCCCGGGCGCGGGCGATCGTGGCCGCGATGGAGGCGCGCGGCTACGCGGCGCTGGGCGATCGGCGCGCGTGCGAACGGGCGATGGGCATCGCCGAGCGGCACCTGGACGCGGCCGGCCCGATCGAGGACGACCCCTCCTGGTGCAACTACTTCGACGAATCGGAGCTGCAACACGAGTTCGCGCACAGCCATCGCGACCTCGGCCTACCGGACCGGATCCACGACTTCGCGGGCGAGTCGATCAAACTGCGCCGCGCCGGCGCGTCCCGCCGGTGTGCCCAGGACACCACCTTCATGGCCGCGGCCCACCTGGCCCAGGGCGACCTGGACGCGGCCTGCGGCAAGGCCACCGAGGCGCTGCGGATCGCGGGCAACCTGTCGTCCGCCCAGTGCAACGACTTCCTCGCGGACTTCCGCAGGCGGCTGCGCCCGTACGGCCGGGAGCCGCTCGCGCGCGCCTTCAGCGAGGAGGCGGACCAGGTCATGGGTGACCTGGCCGCCGCCTGAGCGTCCACTCCACCGCGTTGTCGGTCAGGCCGACAACAGCTCTTCCAGTTCCTCTTCGCGATGCGGCGCCGCGACGAACAACAGTTCGTCGCCGGCCTCCAACGAGTCGTCCTTGCCGGGTACCAGTACGCGGCCCTCGCGGATGATCGTCACGAGCGCCGTGTCCTCGGGCCATGCCACGTCACCGACGCGGGTGCCGACGAGGGCGGCGTCGCCGGGGAGGGTCAGCTCGACCAGGTTGGCGTCGCCCTGGCTGAACCGCATCAGCCGGACCAGGTCACCGACGCTGACCGCCTCTTCGACCAGTGCCGACATCAGTCGCGGCGTGGACACCGCGACGTCCACCCCCCACGCCTCGTTGAACAGCCACTCGTTCTTCGGGTTGTTCACCCGGGCGACCACGCGCGGGACCCCGTACTCGGTCTTGGCCAGCAGCGAGACGACCAGGTTGACCTTGTCGTCACCGGTCGCGGCGATCACCACGTTGCAGCGCTGCAGCGCGGCCTCGTCGAGCGAGGAGATCTCGCACGCGTCGGCGAGCAGCCACTCGGCCTGCGGCACGCTGTCCACCTTGATGGCGTCCGGCGCCTTGTCGACGAGCAGCACCTCGTGGCCGTTCTCCAACAACTCGGCCGCGATGGAGCGACCCACCGCCCCCGCGCCCGCGATTGCGACCCGCATCAGCTCTCCTCCGGCGCTTTCTCGAAGGCCGCCTCGACGGCGGCCACATCCGCCTGGTGCATGACCACGTGCACGAGGTCGCCCTCCTGGATCACGGTTTCGGAGGTCGGCAGGATGCCTTCGCCCAAACGGGTGACAAAGGCGACGCGTGCGCCCGACGCCTGTTCGAGCCGGTTGATCCGGTGGCCCACCCACGCCGAGTTCACGTGCACCTCGGCCAACTGCACACTCCCGGACGGATCGCGCCACAGCGGCTCCGCGCCGCTGGGCAACAACCGGCGCAACATCTGGTCCGCGGTCCAGCGCACGGTGGCCACCGTCGGGATGCCCAGGCGTTCGTAGACCTCGGCCCGGCGCGGGTCGTAGATCCGCGCGGCGACGTTCTCCACGCCGAAGGTCTCGCGCGCGACGCGCGCCGCGATGATGTTGGAGTTGTCGCCACTGCTGACCGCCGCGAACGCGCCGGCCTCTTCTATACCGGCCTCGCGCAGGGTGTCCTGGTCGAAGCCGATGCCCTTGATCCGGCGGCCGGAGAAGTGCGACCCCAGCCGGCGGAACGCGGACGGATCGCGGTCGATGACCGCCACCGAATGCCCCAGCTCCTCGAGCGTCTGGGCCAACGTGGAACCCACGCGCCCGCAGCCCATGATGACGATGTGCACGGCCGTCCTTCCGGATTTGGTCCGTTGTGCCCGGTCTGATGCTCGTATGTGGTGTTACCAGGGTGGCAGACCTCGCCGAGACGTTACACGTGGACGCCTTACGGCATGCCCCCGGCCCGGCGAAAGTCGATGGGCTTACGATCACCTGCGTGTCAAGACTGACCGATCTGTCCAAACGCATCCTTGTCGGCCGAGCCCTGCGCAGCGACAAGCTGTCCGAGACGCTCCTGCCGAAGCGCATCGCGCTGCCCATTTTCGCCTCCGACGCACTGTCCTCCGTCGCGTACGCGCCGGACGAGATCCTGCTCACCCTTTCCATGGCGGGAATGGCGACCTACCACTTCTCGTGGAAGGTCGGACTGGCCGTCGTCGTGGTCATGCTGACGGTCGTCGCCTCCTACCGCCAGAACGTGCACGCCTATCCCAGCGGCGGCGGCGACTACGAGGTCGCGAGCGTCAACCTCGGGCCCAACGCCGGCCTGACGGTCGGCAGCGCGCTGCTGGTCGACTACGTGCTGACCGTGGCGGTGTCGGTCTCCTCTGGGGTGGCCAACATGGCCTCCGCGGTGCCCGCGCTGGAATCGAACAAGGTGCTGTTGGCGGTCGGCCTGGTGCTGCTGTTGATGGCGATGAACCTGCGTGGTGTCCGCGAGTCGGGCAAGCTCTTCGCGGTTCCCACCTATGCCTTCATGGCGGCCATCCTGGGGATGACGCTGTTCGGCCTGATCCGGGCCTCCACCGGCGCGGACATGGAGGCCGAGAGCGCCGGATTCCACATCGAGGCCGAGGACAGCTTCAGCGGCTTCGCGCTGGTGTTCCTGCTGCTGCGCACCTTCTCCTCCGGTTGTGCCGCCCTCACCGGCGTCGAGGCGATCAGCAACGGCGTCCCCGCGTTCCGCAAGCCCAAGAGCAAGAACGCCGCCTCCACGCTGCTGCTGATGGGCACCATCTCGGTGACCATGCTGATGGGCATGCTGGCGCTGGCCAATATGACGAAGGTGCGTTTCGCGGAGAACCCGGCCACCCAGATCCAGGGAGCGCCCGCCGACTACGAGCAGAAGACCGTGGTGGCGCAGGTCGCCGACGCGGTCTTCGGCGGCACGTTCGCGTCGCCGCTGTTCTACCTCGTGCTCGCGGTCACCGGCCTGATCCTGATCCTGGCCGCGAACACCGCGTTCAACGGCTTCCCGGTGCTCGGCTCGATCCTGGCCCAGGACCGCTACCTGCCCCGGCAACTGCACACGCGCGGCGACCGGCTCGCGTTCAGCAACGGCATCATCATGCTGGCCGCGTTCGCGATCGTGCTGATCATCGCGTTCGACGCCGAACCCACCAAGCTGATCCAGCTCTACGTCGTCGGCGTCTTCGTGTCCTTCACGATGAGCCAGGCGGGCATGATCCGGCACTGGACCCGGCATCTGAAGACCGAGGCCGACCCGGCCGCGCGCCGCCGGATGATGCGCAGCCGGGTGATCAACGCCTTCGGTCTGTTCATGACCGGCACGGTTCTTGTGATCGTGCTGGTGACCAAGTTCGCCCAGGGCGCCTGGATCGCGATAGCGGCGATGGGCTTCCTGTTCCTGCTGATGAAGCAGATCCGCCGGCACTACGACCGGGTCGCCGCCGAGCTGGCCGCGGTCGAGATCGACGACACCAAGCTGCCCTCGCGCGTGCACGCGATCGTGCTGGTGTCCAAGCTGCACAAGCCGTCCCTGCGGGCGCTGGCCTATGCCCGATACTCGCGCCCCAACGTGGTCGAGGCGGTCACCGTCAACGTCGACCCGGCCGAGACCGAGTCGCTGCGCCGGGAGTGGGACGAGCGGGGTATAGAGGTGCCGCTCAAGGTGCTCGACTCGCCGTACCGCGAGATCACCCGACCGGTGATCGAATACGTGAAGTCGGTGCGTCGGTCCAGTCCGCGCGATGTGGTGAACGTGTACATCCCCGAGTACGTGGTCGGGCGCTGGTACGAGCAGATCCTGCACAACCAGAGTGCGCTGCGGCTCAAGGGCCGGCTGCTGTTCACACCCGGGGTCATGGTCACCTCGGTGCCGTGGCAGTTGGAGTCCTCCGAGCGGCTCAAGGAGCCGAAGGCGTGGGTCGCGCCGGGGTCGGTGCGGCGCGGGCCGGCGCGGACGCCGCGAGGCGGGGACGGGAAGCGGGGGGCGGGGGAGCGGGCGGAGAGTCGGCCGGTGCGGCCGGAGAATCGGTCGGGTGGCTCGGGTGGCTCGGGTGGCTCGGGTGGCTCGGGTGGTTCGGACCGGTCGGGTGGGTCGGGCGGTTCAGGCGGTTCAGGTGGTTCGGGTGGTTCGGGTGGGGAGTCTTGACGGGCGTTTGAGGTGCGGTCGGCGGGTGCTCGGCCGGGGGTGTGGGCCGGGTCCGGGCGCCTGGTGTCCGGGCCGGGGGGTGTGCGGGCGGCGGTGGTGGACGGCGCGTCGTGACGGTGGGCGCGGCTTGTTCGGGTAGGGACTACCCTGGATGCGCGCCCACCTCCGTGAGGCGCTTTCTTTGTGTCGCCGTGTCGTCCCCGGGCGTCGCCGTCGGGCGCCGCCGGCCGAGGGACCACCGAAACCCCTGTCGATGTTGTACGAGTTGTACGAGGAGTGCCGTGCCTGTCGGATCGACCACCCCCGAATCGGACCAGTCCCTGCGGGGTGAGCGGTACGAGGTCGAGATCGGCCCGGTCGCCCACGGTGGGCACTGCGTGGCCCGCCACGAGGGCCGCGTCATCTTCGTCCGGCACGGACTCCCGGGCGAGCGGGCCGTCGTGGAGATCACCGACGGTGGACCCACCTCGCGTTTCCTGCGCGGCGACGTGGTCGAGGTGCTGGCCGCCTCCCCGGACCGGATCACCCCCGCGTGCCCGGTGGCCGGCCCCGGCATGTGCGGCGGCTGCGACTGGCAGCACGCCGCACCCGCCGCGCAGCGCCGGCTCAAGGCGGATGTCGTGGCCGAGCAGTTGTTGCGGCTGGGCAAGGTCGACGTGCACGTCGAGGTCGAGGCCGTGGACAGCCCGCCCGGGATGGCCGAGGGCCTCGGCTGGCGCACCCGCGTGCAGTTCGCCGTGGACCCGGCGACCGGCCGCGCGGGGCTGCGCAAGCACCGCTCGCACGATGTGCAGCCGATCGACTCCTGCCCGATCGCGGCGCCCGGCGTCGAGGAATTGGGTATCGAGGCGCACGAGTGGCCCGGGGTGGCCTCGGTCGAGGCGGTCTCGGCGACGGGTTCGCTGGATCGCGCGGTGACCGTGGTGCCCGCCGAGGGCGCGGACGGGCGGATGCCGATCGTCGAGCTGAACCGCGCGGTGTCGGTGTTCCGTGCCGACGACAAGGGCCGGGTACGCAAGGTGCACGGGCGACCGGCGGTGCGCGAGGTGGCCGCGGGACGGACCTGGAAGGTCTCGGCGGGCGGCTTCTGGCAGGTGCACCCGGCAGCGGCGGACGTACTCGTGCAGGCCGTCGTGGCGGGACTGGAGCCGCGACCGGGCGATCTGGCGCTCGACCTGTACTGCGGAGTCGGGCTGTTCGCGGGCGCGATCTCCGAGCGGTTGGCGGACAGCGACACGATCATCGGGATCGAGAGCTCCAAGCAGGCGGTCGAGGACGCGATCCACAACCTTCGGGACGTGCCGGGTGCGCGCTTCGAGACCGGCACGGTGGAGAAGGTGCTGGGCCGACCCGGGTTCCTGCGCCGCGCGGACATCGTGGTGCTCGACCCGCCGCGTGCGGGTGCGGGCAAGGCGGTCGTCGAGCGGATCGCACGGCTGACCCCGCGTCGAGTCGCCTATGTGGCGTGCGACCCGGCGGCACTGGCCCGGGACGTGGCGTATTTCGCGGGGTTCGGGTTCAGGCTGCGGTCGGTGCGGTCGTTTGATTTGTTCCCGAACACGCATCACGTGGAGTCGGTGGCGATCTTGGAGCCGGCACCTCGGGAGACTCGGGGGACTCGGCGGGATGGTGGGCGGGGGCGGCGGTGAGGTTGGGGCCTGGGCGGGGGCCGGGGCCGGGCCGGGACCTGGGTCGGGGTCGGGGGCAGGTCGGGGCTTGAGGGCTTCGGGCTGAGGGTTCGAGGGCTTCCGGCTGAGGGCTTGAGGCCGAGGGCTGAGGGTCGTTTGGGCGATGCTGGGCGTTGGGTCGGGGTCGGGGCCACGTCGATGGTGGTGAGGGTCGGCGGGCGGGTGTAGGGCGTTTTTGGGTACAGGGCTGCCTCGGCTTGGTCGGGGTGGCCCTGTTGCGTTTGTGGGGCTTGGGCGGGCCGAGGTCGCGGGTGGGGTGGGCGGCGAAGCTCGGGTGGGGGCGGGTTGTCGGGGCGAATGGCGAGCGTGGCGATGGGTGGGGGTTGGTCGTGCGCCGGATTCGGTACTCGGGCCGAGGTGGTGAGGGCGGCGTCGGGCGTGAGCCGGGTTCGGCATGCGGGGATTGGGCGTTGGTCGTGAGCTGGTTTGGAGCCCGGCTATCGGCTCCGGCCGTGACCGAGGTCGACCACCTTGCTCCGTTCGCGTCACCGCCCCAGGTGTTCGGCTCGGCCCGCCATTGGGACTCACCTGCTTGGCCGGATCCAGACCCTGTCCCGAGCGTCCGGCCCAGGTCACTATCGGGGCCGACCTGGTTGGCCCGCTCCCGATCCTGCCCCGGCCCGAGGGTCCGGCTCGACCTGCGACCTACGCTCACCCCATCACCGCGCTGCTCACTTCGGCTGGGGTGTCCCACCCGGCTTACGACCGGATGTCGGGTACAGCGTTGGGACTCACCGGCTCGCCGCGCTTACGACCTGGACCGGAATATCCGGCGCGGCTCATTACCGACGTTCATCCCCTCGCCGCGCTTACGACCTCGGTCCGAGTGCCGGGGCCGATAGCCGGGCGAGGTCGTGAGCGCGGCGAGGGGATCGACGGCGGTCGTAGGGCGGGTTCGAGATCCGGGGCGGGGGCGCGAGTGGAGCGAGGGGTGGGGCTCGGTCGCATGTCGAGTCCGACATCTGGGGCTCGGTCGTGAGTGGAGCGGGCGGGGCTGGTCAGTCGTGAGCCGGGCGTGGTGGGCGGGGGCGGGGCGGGGGCGGGGTCGCGGGCTTGGCGGGCGGGTGGGCGGCTTTCGGCGATGCGGCGTTGCTTCTTGTTGGGCGCCTTTGGCGCCGGCTCGCGAGGCACCACTTTTTTGCTCCGTCGCGGGCTCCTCCACAAAAAAGTGGCCCCTCGCTCGTGACTTCGTGTCCCTTCGCTTCGCTACGGGCCACGAAGTCAAAAGTTTGCGGCTCCGCCGCTCTCCGCGCTGCGCGCGTCGATCACCGGGGTGAGCCCAAGTCGGGGGCGCTGACGCGCCTGGGGGTGGGGCGGGTGGGGGCGGGGTGCGAGTGCAGCGAGGTGGGGGCGGAGGGGCTGGTGGGCTGGAGTCGTGGGCAGGGGGACGGGCCGACCCGAGTCGTGAGCGCTGCGAACACTCGGGTTTGGCTGCGAGCGTGGTGGCTGGTGGGCCGGGGCGCGGGGTGGGTGGGTCGGCTCGGGTCGCCGGTGTTGGAGACCGGTGGAGTCGGGTCGTGAGGAGTGCGAACGAAGCCGACCCGATTTGCAAGTAGAGCGAATGCGCCGACTCGGGCGCGAGCGCAGTGGGTTGGCGGCCGAAGTCGTGGGTGCAGTGGGTTGGTGGGCCGGAGTTGTGTGCGGGGGTGGCCCGGGTCGTCGGTGCTGCAAGCCGGTGGAGTCGGGTCGTGAGGGCTGCGGGCAAGGCCAATTCGGGGAGCGAGCGCGGCGAACGGGGCGACCCGGGTTGTAGGTGGGGCCACCAGGTGGGCGGGTGTCGGGAGTAAGGCGGTTCGGGCGCCGGATTGGGGTCCGTGGCCAGGGTCGGGTGTGTGCGGTCGAGAGCGCGACGTCACGAGGTGTCAGGTGGTGTCGCGTCGGGGGTGTGGCCTTATTCACGAGTGGGTTCGGGAGGCGCTTCCCAGCCGACGGGCGATGTTCACGAGAGGGATTCTCGTGAACATTCGTGGCCGGTCGCCTGGCGGTTGCTGCTGAAACTCGTCGACGAAGGCTATCGCTGGACGTAGACAAAGCCTGGGGTGTTCAGCCGGTGATGTTCCGGTCTGCGACCACGTGGTGGATGTGCACGTGGACGACCTGTTCGCCGTCGATCGGCTCGCGGTCGACCACCTTGTCCGTGCCCATATAGCGCGCGGCGATCCGAGTCGGCCAGATCCGAAGGTCGGCCGGGTCGACCGAGATTCGGGCCTCACCCTCCACCACGACGTAGGCGTACGGCGGTCGGTCGTCGTCCACGCACAGGCTCACGCGCGGATCGTTGGCCAGGTTGCGGCCTTTGACCGAGGACGCGAACGTGCTGAAGACGAGTTCGACGGTCTCGCCCCGATCGTCGAGATCGAACCAGATCGGGGCCACATGTGGTCGGCCGTCCGGCCGTACGGTGGCGAGCTTCCCGGTGCGTGGTCCGGCCAGGAGAAAAGCCCGCCACTGAGTCTCGGTCATGCGTTCCATCCCCCGAGTCTCACCCCTGACCACCCCGAAACCCGGTAGCCCCGCCCACGACGACCACCCCTCCACCACACCACACGACACCTCGTGACGTCACACCCTCGCCCACCACCCCGACTCCGCCCCCCGAACCGCCCTACTCCCGCCGCCCGCCCACCTGTTCACCCCACCTGCGACACGCTTCGCCCCGCCCACCCTGCCCTCGTCCCCCCACCCCCGATGTACTTGCGACCTCGCCCCACCCGCCACCCCCACAACCCGGCCCCACAACCTCGCGCCCCGCGCCCACCCGCCCCACCCCCGGCGCGTCAGCGCCCCCGACTTGGGCTCACCCCGGTGATCGACGCGCGCAGCGCGGAGAGCGGCGGAGCCGCAAAACAAAGACTTCGTGGCCCGGAGCGAAGCGCAGGGACACGAAGTCACGAG
>NZ_JBHZAV010000092.1:0-36910 GCF_042754445.1 Embleya sp. NPDC059213 | reverse complement strand
GCCCGACACATGAGGCCACCCAGCCCCTTCAGCCCGGCCGGCGCTTGAGGCCACTCAGCCCCGCCGGCGCTTGAGGCGAACCCAGCCCGGCCGGCGCATGAGGCCACCCAGCCCCGCCGGCGCTTGAGGCGAACCCAGCCCGGCCGGCGCATGAGGCCCGAATACACAACCCGAGAACGCCAAAGGGCGCCGCACCGGCCACCCGGCACAGCGCCCCACACGCGCAACCTCAGCCTTGGTTGAGGCAAACGTTCCCGAACGCCGGGTTCACCAGGCCAACGATGTTGACGCTGTTGCCACACAGGTTCAGCGGGACGTGCACCGGCACCTGGATGTTGTTCCCGGAGACGACACCCGGCGACCCGACGGCCGCACCGTCCGCGTCGGAGCTCGCGTTGGCAGCACCCATGCCCGCGGCGAGGATGCCACCGGCTGCGGCGGTGATGAAGGCCGCCTTCTTGACCGTGTTCATTCTTCCTCCATGTCACAGTGCCGCACGAACGGATGCGGCACGTGGGACAACGAAGCCCCCCGCCACCGAGCAACGCCCGACCGCCCGGTTGGCCCATGGTTCACCCCTGCGGGGACAGGCGCCTGCGCCGTACGCCGGCGCCGGGCGCCCCCGCACTCCCCGAGCGAACCCCCACCGCCAACGATCGACGCCCCGCAAAGCCGAGGCTTCGCGGGGCGTGCGGAACGAAAATGCGTACGGGTCTGCACAGGTCGGGGCCGCGCCCGGTCCTCACCCCGGACACGAACCGTCGGGACGTCAGGCGTCCTCGGCGTCCTCGTCGTCGTCCTCGGGCAGGTACTCGGCCCCCTCGGACTGCCAGCCGGCCTCGCTCAGCTCGGTGCCGGCGATGTCCTCGACGAGGCTGAACGGGTCGATCAGGTACGAGACCGACTCGGCCAGGTCGCTCTCGATCGCGGCGGTCGCGTCGGCCCGGTCGCCCGGTGACAGCTCCTCGTCCGCCTTGACGCTGTCCAGCGCAGCGGCCCGCAGCGCGTCGGCGTCGGTGACCTCCAGCACGATTTCGAGGTTGAGCCGGATGTAGCGGGTCGTGGAGTCGGTGGAAGTCGCGTTTTCCATGAGCGCGAGCCTACGGGCCCGCGCCCGGCCGCCGGCGCGCTGACGCGCCGCGCACTCAGCGGTGGCCGTAGGTCACCGCGGTGAACATCAGCGCCCCGAACACGACCGAGAATCCGAGGATGTAGATCGCGATCCGGATCCACATCCCGGTCGCCCGGCTCTTCTCGCTCTCCATCACGACGACTCCTCTTCAGACATGCGTAGGGAGGCACGGCGAGAACGCGACCAACGCGGGCGCCGCGTGCACCATCAGAAACTCGACCGGCAGGTACGCGTCGGCGGATTCCATCCGATGCGCCAGGCCCGAGTCGAAGTGCGCCACGTCGCCGGGCGCGAGCAGATGCGTGGCCCCGTCCAGGGTCAACCGGAGCTGACCGGTCAGCACGTACAGCCATTCCTCGCCCGGATGCACCCGCCCCGGCCCGTCCGCCCGGCCCGCCGGCACCCGCACCCGCAGCGCCTGCATGCCGCGGCGCGGACTGCCCACGCGCCAGTAGGTCCAGCCATGCGCCTCGACCGGCTCGGCGGCGCGCGCCCGGACCACCGGCTCGGCCGAGGCACTGTCCTCGCCGAGCAGTTCGGAGACGGTGGTGTTGTAGGCCCGGGCCAGCGTCAACAGCGCGGGCAACGACGGCTGCCGGCGCTCGTGTTCGAGCCGGGAGAGATAGGCGACGGAGAGCTTGGTCAGTCGCGCGGCCTCGTCGAGCTTGAACCCGTTGGCTCGACGAGCCGCGCGCAATCGATCGCCGAGTCCGGTCGGTACCGTCTCGGCGGATGTCGATTCCGGCTCGTCGGTGTCGTAGCTTGGTGAAGCGACCATGCTTCGAGGTTAGGCAGGCGTTGACCAGAGAGGCAATTAACTTGCCTCTGAGGCAAACTCCACCCTTGTAGCCGCGCCCACCCGCAGATCAGGCGCAGCGCCCCGGCGTGAGCACCCCCGCCGGCACCTCGGCCCGCACCAGCACCACGCCGTCCTCGTACCCGCGCCGACTGACCAGCCCGGCCCGGTCGAACAGGGCGAGCATCCGCCGGTTCCACGGCAACACGTGCGCCCGCAGGTCGCTCACCCCGCGCACGGCCGCGTGCTCGACCAGCGAGCGCAGCAGCGTGGTCCCGAGCCCGTGCCGCTGCCATCCGTCCTCGACCAACAGCGCCACCTCGGCGACCGGCTCGGCCGCCGGGTGGAAGAGGGTGGCCAGCGCCCCGATCGCGCCGTCGGGCGCGACCGCCACCAGGCTCACCCCGTGTTCGGGCACCAGCAACCGGTTCAGCGCGCTTTCCGGCAGCCGCGGCGCCGAGGTGAAGTAGCGCAATCGGCGGGTCTCCGGCGAGCACCGCTCGTGCATCGCGCGCACCCGCGCGGCGTCTTGGGCGCGGGCGACCCGTACCCGTACGTGCGACGGCCACTCGCCCGCGCCGGTCGCGTTCACCACGGTGAGCCGGGCCCGGCCCCGCATCGCAATCGCCGTCATGTCCCTACCGCCTCTCGCCACCGGAGCGGTCCCCTCGCGGTCCGTCCCCGCCGAACCCCCACGGTGTCGAGGCGGTGTTACGCATCGACTACGTGGGCGTGTCCGGAACGAACCGATCCGGTGACGTCGCCGCCCCGGTGGCGAAACACGCCCGACTCAGCCCGCCAGGTGACCCAGCAGGTCCTGCCGGGTGACCACACCCTGCGGCTTGCCGTGCACCAGGACCAACGCCGCGTCGGCCTGCTCCAGCACCCGCGCGAGCCGGGCGATCGGCTCGCCCGAGCCGACCACCGGCAGCGGCGCGGACATGAACTTCTCCAACGGGTCGCCCGCCGACGCCTGGCCGGACACCAGCGCGTCCAGCAGGTCGCGCTCGGCGATCGAGCCGACCACCTCGGCGGCCATCACGTCCGGGTGCCCCGCGCCGGGCTTGACCACCGGCATCTGGCTGACCCCGAACTCGCGCAGGATCGCGATCGAGTCGCCGACGCTCTCCTCCGGGTGCACGTGCACCAGCGCGGGCAGGTCGCCCTGCTTGCGGGCCAGGATGTCGGCCACGGTGGCCACGTTCGGGTCCGCGTCCAGGAAGCCGTAGTCGGCCATCCACTCGTCGTTGAAGATCTTGCTGAGGTAGCCCCGGCCGGAGTCCGGCAGCAGCACCACGACCACGTCGTCCGGCCCGAGCCGCTCGGCCGCACGCAGCGCCGCGACCACCGCCATCCCGCACGAGCCGCCGACCAACAGGCCCTCCTCGCGGGCGAGTCGGCGCGTCATCAGGAACGAGTCGCGGTCGGACACCGCGATGATCTCGTCCGGCACGGCGCTGTCGTACGCGGTCGGCCAGAAGTCCTCGCCGACCCCCTCGACCAGGTACGGCCGGCCGCTGCCGCCGGAGTACACCGAGCCCTCCGGGTCGGCGCCGACCACGCGCACGCCGCCGTTCGAGACCTCCTTGAGGAAACGCCCGGTCCCGGAGATGGTGCCGCCGGTGCCGACGCCGGCCACGAAGCAGGTGATCCGACCGTCGGTCTGCTCCCACAACTCGGGCCCCGTGGAGAGGTAGTGCGACTGCGGGTTCTCCGGGTTGGAGTACTGGTCGGGCTTCCACGCGCCGGGCGTCTCGCGCACCAGTCGGTCCGAGACGTTGTAGTAGGAGTCGGGGTGCTCGGGGTCCACCGCGGTCGGGCAGACCACCACCTCGGCGCCGTAGGCCCGCATGACGTTGATCTTGTCCATGCTGACCTTGTCCGGGCAGACGAACACACACTTGTAGCCGCGACGCTGCGCCACCATCGCCAGCCCGACTCCGGTGTTGCCGGAGGTGGGCTCGACGATCGTGCCGCCCGGACGCAACGCGCCCGACTGTTCCGCCGCGTCGATCATCCGCACGGCGATCCGGTCCTTGACCGAGCCGCCCGGGTTGAAGTACTCGACCTTCGCCAGCACCGTCGCCGACAACCCCGAGGTGACGGAGTTGAGCTTGACGAGGGGGGTGTCCCCGATCAGGTCGAGCATGGATTCGTGGTACCGCACGGAACCTCCGCCATGAGTGCGCATCAGCCGGGGCCGGATGGCCCAAAATCCTCACATTGCGCTTGTCCCAGCCTAGTCGGCGCTTTCGCGCCGGACCGGGCATCACGGCCGGGAGCCGCACCCTCGCCGCACGCCGCACCGCGCCTCGCCGGCCGCCGACGAACCTGACGGTCGGTTAGGGTCGGCGTGGAGTTCGCGACGGGGAGGAGCCCGAGGTCTTGTACACGACGGCCGGCCGCGGTACCCGGCGATGATGCGCACTCGGATGGCCCGTCGGGTGGCGGCCGCCGCGGCCTTCGGTGGCGGTGGCGTGGGAGTGCTGACCGGGGCGATGTTCGCGGTGTTGTACACCGAGGCGAGGATGGCCCGCCGCACGGTGGGCGAGCCCGACGGCGAACCGCCGACCGCCGACGGCATGTACGGCGACCTGCCGGGCGAGCCGATCACGTTCGCGGTGATCGGCGACTCCACCGCCGCCGGCCTCGGTGTCGAGGACCCGATGCAGACCCCCGGCGCGTTGCTCGCCTCCGGCCTGGCCGCCGTCGCCGAGGTGCCGGTACGACTGGTCAACGTCGCGCTCTCCGGCGCCCAGTCCTCGGACCTGGAACGTCAGGTCACCCTCGCGCTGCGGCACGAACTCGACGTGGTCATGATCATGATCGGCGCGAACGACGTCACCCACCGGATGCGCCCGGCCGAGTCGGTGCGCCACCTCGAACAGGCCACCCGCCGGCTGATCGCCTCCGGCGTCGAGGTGGTCGTGGCCACGTGCCCCGACCTGGGCACGATCGAGCCGATCGCCCAACCGCTGCGCTACCTGGCCCGGCAGTGGAGCCGCAACCTGGCCGCCGCTCAGACCATCGCCGTGGTCGAGGCGGGCGGTCGTACCGTCTCGCTCGGCTCGTTGCTGGGGCCCGAGTTCCTGGCCCGGCCCAAGGCGATGTTCGGCCCGGATCGTTTCCATCCCTCGATCGAGGGATACGCGACCGCCGCGATGGCCTCGTTGCCGTCCGTGTGCGCCGCGTTGGACCTGTGGCCGCTGGACGAGGTGAGCCCGGACAGCTTCCGCGGCGAGGGCGTGCTGCCGATCGCCCAGGCCGCGATCGAGGCCGCGGCCGAGGGCGGCACCGAGGTGACCGGCACCGACGTCGGCGGCCGCGAGCGCGGCCCGCGCGGGCGGTGGGCACTGCTGCGCCACCGCCGCCGGCAGCAGATCCCCACCCCCGCGACGGTGGATCCGGACGCCGACCCGGATGCCGCCGACGAGGGTGATTCGAAGATCGAGCGGACTGCGCCAACCCCGGTCGAGGGCACCCGGGGTAATGTGGCCGAAGAAATCTGACTGGGCGTCAGTTACGGCGTGGGGCAGGTCGCATGATCAACCCCTCCCACTTTCGACTACCAGGCAGTAACTTCAGCGTCAGTTGCGCTTCCGCACCGACGAGAGTCCCTGCGGGGTCCTCGTACCGACGGCCGCAAAGACCAACAAGGAGTCCCGATGCCCGAAGCAGTCATCGTCGCCACCGCCCGCTCCCCGATCGGTCGCGCCTTCAAGGGTTCCCTGAAGGACCTGCGGTCGGACGACCTGACCGCGCTCATGGTCCGCGCCGCCCTGGACAAGGTCCCGGCGCTGGACCCCAAGGACATCGACGACCTGATGCTGGGCTGCGGCCTGCCCGGTGGTGAGCAGGGCTTCAACATGGGCCGCAACGTCGCGGTCATGCTCGGCTACGACCACCTGCCCGGAACCACCATCACCCGCTACTGTTCGTCGTCGCTGCAGACCACCCGCATGGCGATGCACGCGATCCGCGCGGGCGAGGGCGACGCCTACATCTCGGCCGGCGTCGAAATGGTCACCAGCACCCGGGGCAAGGGCAGCAGCGACTCGCTCCCGGACACCAAGAACCCGCTCTTCGCCGACGCCGCGGCCCGCACCGTCGAGACCGTCGAGAAGGGTTCGACCTGGTCCGACCCGCGCGAGCAGGGCGTGCTCCCGGACGTCTACATCGGGATGGGCTTCACCGCCGAGAACCTGGCCCAGCACAAGGGCATCTCCCGGACCGAGCAGGACGAGTTCGCGGTCCGCTCGCAGAACCGCACCGAGCAGGCGATCGCGGACGGCTTCTGGGCGAAGGACATCACCCCGGTCACGCTCCCCGACGGCACCGTGGTGAGCAAGGACGACGGCCCGCGCGCGGGCACCACACTGGAGGGCATCTCCGGCCTCAAGCCGGTCTTCCGCCCGGACGGCACGGTCACCGCGGGCAACGCCTGCCCGCTCAACGACGGCGCCGCCGCGGTGATCGTGATGTCCGACACCAAGGCGCGCGAACTGGGCCTGACCCCGCTCGCCCGGATCGTCTCCACCGCCGTGTCCGGCCTGTCGCCGGAGATCATGGGCTACGGCCCGGTCGAGGCGTCCCGGATCGCGATGGCCCGAGCCGGCCTGACCTCGGCCGACATCGACCTGGTCGAGATCAACGAGGCGTTCGCGGCACAGGTCATCCCCTCCTACCGCGACCTGGGCTTCGACCTGGACAAGGTCAACGTCAACGGCGGCGCGATCGCGATCGGCCACCCGTTCGGCATGACCGGCGCGCGGATCACCAGCACCCTGATCAACTCGCTGCAGTGGCACGACAAGCAGTGGGGCCTGGAGACCATGTGCGTCGGCGGCGGCATGGGCATGGCCATGGTGCTCGAACGCCTCAGCTAGCGGCACCGGCGGTACCACCGGCAAGACGAGACAAGCCACGCGAAGCCCGTCCGGACATCCCCGGGCGGGCTTCGCCGCACTTCACTCGAACGGGTCGGCCCAAGGTCCCGCCCGGTCGGGACGTCACGCTCTGGCGGCCGGCCGCCGACGGCGCGACCCTGGATGGAGGAAGCTGTTCCTCGGGTTGGCCAAGGGTTGCGGATCACGTCATGCCGAACGCTTACATCGTCCCCGTCCTGCTCACCGCCGCGTGCGCCGTCGCGGTGACCACCGTCGTGCGCCGACTGTCCCGGCGACGCCGTGCCGGTGCGACCGCGGAGATCTGGGACCAGGCGTTCGTCGATCATCTCTTCCGCAGCCGAGACGCCGAACGACCACCGCTGACCGTTCCCGGGCTCGGACGCGACGACTTGCCGGACCCGGGCGACTCGGGCGACCACGACGGCGGCCGACGTCCGCACCCGTCGGAGAACCTGACCCCGCTGCTGCCCACCCACCTCACCGGCGGCTACCTGACCGGCCTGGTCGCGGGCGGCACCCCGATCACGCGTGTGCGCACCGGCTCACCCGGCGGCGGCGGGCTGGACGTGCTCGACTTCGCCGACGGCAGCTCGCTGGTGGTGATGCCGGGCGACCCGGAGGCCGCGTCGCTGATCGACGTCGCGTTGTCCCTGGGCCGGCCGGTGCGCCTGCTCGGCACCTCCGAGGTCGGCGGCGGCTGGACACTGACCTTCGGCCTGGACGAGGACACCACGTACGCGCTGGCCGATCGCCTGTACGTGCGCCCGCCGGCCTAGGGCGGGTCGGCAATCCCCCGCCGAGCGGCACGACTCCCGGCACCGCGTGTCGCTCAGATCGCCGACGACAACTCGCGCACCATCTCCCGCGCCCGACGCACCACGTCACCGGCCGTCGTCGGCTCGCCGTCCTGCAGGATCAGCGCGTGTTCCTCGACCAACGGCGCCAGCGCCGACGCGAGATCGCCGGAGGTCACCGCGACCTGATCGCCCACCACGAACACGCCCAGGTCCGGTACCTCGCGCAGCGGCTCGCCCTCGACCGCGGCCGCCAGGTCGGCCAGACACTGCGCCAACGCGAGGGCCGCACCGGCCCGGCTCGGCGCCGTCTCCTGACGAGCCGTCAGCGGCGCCTTCAGCCGGGCCTCGGACAGGTGCCGAAGCCGATCGGCGACCGCGCCGGACTCCTTCACGAAGGGGCCCACGTCAACCGTGAGGGAAGCGGACGGTTTCCCGACCGGGGGGATGGGGATGCGGGACGACATAACCGGAGCGTACCCATTGCGCACACCGCGTGCGGGTCGGCTTCGACCGCTTGCCAACCGTTCGCCCGTCATGCACGCTCGGGTAACGGAACGCTCACCGGAGGCGCTTATGTCCTTGCACTTCTCCGAAGAGACCCACCGGAACCTCGTGGCCCGGGTGCCCGCCTGCACCGGCCGCGAACTCCCCGACTGGTTCAAGGAAATCGAGGCCGGTCCGGCCTTCTCCCGGTTCGAGGACCGGGTCTCCTGGCTCCAGGGCGAGCACAACCTCGGACACGGGCACGCCCTCGCCATCGTCCGCGAGCACGACCGCCGCCGGCACGCGCCGGGTGGAGTGAGCTGATCCCCCGCCCCGAGGCCGCCGCGCCACCGATCCACCACCGAAGACCCCTGCCACGCTGACCGCACCCGACTCCGCCGATCTCCGCAGATCTTCGTGCATCTCCACGCATCTCCGCGCGGCTTCGCGCACACAAAAGTGGGGGGGGGGGGGGGGGGCGCGCGCGCGGGTCCTGCGGACGGCCTGTCCTCAAGCGCCGGACGGGCTGGAGGGGTTGGGGGTCGGGTGGTTCGGTGGGTGTTTGGGGAGTCCTGTGGACGGCCTGTCCTCGAGTGCCGGGCGGGCTGGTTTCGGGGGTGGCTTGCTCTCAAGCGGCGGATGGGCTGGAGGGGGTTGAGGGTTGGGTTGGATTGCGGGTGTGTGTGGGGGTGTTCCTTGGGCGGGTGTTTTCGGGTGTTGGGTGGGCTGGTGGGTTGGGGTGTGGGCGCACGTTAGTGGAGGTTGGGGTTGGGGGGAAGGGGAGCGCGGAGGGGGTTTGTCGGGTGGGGGCGGGGATGGAACGGGAGGTGATGGTTGGGCGTCTCGGGGGGTGGGGGGAGCTGCGGTTGGGGGCGGTTGTGGGGTTGATGGGGAGTTGTCGGTTGTGCGGGGCGTCGGTGGCCGATGCGTGGCATGGGTATTGCGAGGGGGTGTTGTGCGGGGCGGATCTGGCCGGGCAGCGGGTGGGGGATTCGGGGCTTGCGGTGCAGGTCGGGTTCGAGCGGGCGCGGGTGGCTGCGGTGCTCGGGGAGGTGGTCGAGGGGCGGCTGGTGGTGCGTAATCGTGGGGGCGCGGCGGAGTGGTTTCGGGGGCGGGTGTTCGACCCGGAGCGGGTCGTGGTGGTGGATCCGGAGCCTGGTGTGCCGATCGGGCCGGGGGCGCAGGTGGTGTGGACGGTGCGCTACCGGGTGCCGTGCGAGGTGGGGGCGGGGTTGCTGTATCACGCGGCGGTGCGGGCCGAGGCGGTGCGGGATCGGCGGGTGGGGGCGGCGGCGGTGCTCGACGTGCGGATTCGGGGTGGTACGGACCGGGTCGATCGGACCGATGGGATTGACCGGGGCGGTCGGACCGACGGGGCTGGTCGGGTCGAACGGACCGATGGGGCTGGTCGGGGAGTTGACCGGGTCGACGTCAGAGGGTCCAGTCGGGGGCGTGTCGGGCCACCAGGTGTTGCCATGCGGGTACGCCGCCCTTGAGGGGCCAGGCTCGGGTCAGGCCGTAGCCGGCGCGGAGGCGGAAGAGGTCTCGGGCGAGTTGCCGGCCGGCGTCGCGTACCGCGTTGCTCGCGGAGACCTCGGGGACATCGGCGATCGCGGTCATGCGGCGCTCGTAGCCGTCCACCGGACCGGCCACATACACGTCGTGTTCCGTCGGGCGGGAGAGCACCAACAGCGGTGGTACCCGGCCCTCGGCGAGCGACGCGGCCAGGCGGTCGTGGCCGTCCAGGACCAGGTGCGTCTGGAGCATGCTGACCCACCACACCAGGACCGGTGGCAGCGAGCCGTCCCGGACCTGCTTGCGATACGCCTTGACCCGCCCGTCCTCGGCCGACGCGAGCGGGTGCAGTGGCAGGATCTCCCAGTAGTGGTAGGTGTGCGCGTTGAAGTCGATGTGCCCCTCGGGCCACGAAGGCAGGGTCGGCGCGGCGAACTCCGGGAAGCGCAGTCGAGTGCGATCGATGTCCCGCGACAACACCCACGTGCCGCCGTACAGCGGCCCGTTCCGGCTCAGCTCGTCCGCCATGCGGTGAGCCCAACGGGGGTACCAGGCCGGGTCGTTCACCGTACCCACGGCGCGTGCCTCGGCGGCCCGCAGCGGGGCGAGCGGGGAGCGGTACGGGGTGGGGCAGCGGTAGTCCACGCCGTACCACTCGGGGTCGACCTCGGCGAGGAGCAGTGGGGCCGGTGTCGGTAGCGGCGAGGGTGCGTACGCTTCGGGGCCGCTTTCGGCGGAGGTGTCGATCAGTACGAATCTGCGGTTGTGCGCCGCCAGCAGGCGCAGCGACGGTCGCGCCGACTCCGGGACGTCCAGGCGCAACGCGTCCCAGTCACCGCCCGGCCGGGTGAGATTCGTGCGATCCATCCGGTGATCCTAGAGCCGCAGGGCGATCAGGCCGGCAACATGTCCGGAATGAAGGCATCGCTGTGGTTCACCTGGACCCTGTCGGGTTCCGGTTGGGCCGACTGCACCATCGCCGACCATTCGGGCGAGGCGCAGTTGCTCGTCTCCTACATCACCTACGCGCCCGAGGAACTGATCGGCGCGGTCACCCGGCTCGCGCTCGGCGAGGCGGGTGACCACAAGGTGATGTTCGAGGCCGAGCCGAACGGCTATCTGTGGCACCTGGGTCCGGACGGCGACGCGGTGGACATCCGGATCGTCGAATACGCCGACGCGTCCGTGCGCACCCGGCCCGGCGACGTGTTGTGGGAGGCGCGCCACCCGATCGAGATGCTCGCGCGCAGCGTGCTGCGCGGGTTCGACCGGGTGGACGGCGACCTGGGCGAGGACGGTTGGTACGCCGACTGGCGGCGGCCGTTCCCGCGCCGCGAGTTGGAAGCGCTGCGGATGGCGTGGCGCAAGCTGGGGATGTGAGCGGGCGCGGGTGTGCGTCGGCTCCGGACCGGAACGGCAACCGCCGTGCTCAGAGCGCCACTTCGGGATCGGCCGACCGTGCCGCGAACTGCCCGGGCGACCTTCGGGGATCGACGACGCACCCTGGGGCCATCGGGGTGTCCGGGAGATCGATTTTCGGCGTGCCGGGGTGTCGGGCGGGTCCGTGGTGCGACGCTTGGAGGCATGACGGCACCTCGTGATCCATCAACTCCGGACGTGACCATCCATACCGGCGGCGCCCTGTGGCCCACGCCGGGGCAGTTGCGGGCCGAACTGCCGGACGGGGCAAGGGAGGAGTTCGAGGACGAGTACGGCCGGGCGCTGGACTACGCGCGCGACGCGGGGGATCTGGCCCAGCTCGCGAACGTGCTGATCCCGTGGCAGCGGCGGCTCGTGCACCACCGCAACGGGGACTACGAGGCCGTGTTGGAACGGGCCCGACGGATTCGGGACGGCGACCTGTCGGGGGTCGTCCCGACGCCGCGCACGGACCGGTTGTTCCGGGCGCACCGGTGAACTATGGGGTCGAGTATCACGTCGAGGCCGAGGCGATCCGGCGCACCCTGCCGGCCGCCGCCCGCCGCGCCTGGGCCGAACTGGAGCGACGACTGCGCAACGACCCGTGGAATGCCGGCGCGCGGATGAGCGGCGGTCTCAAGGACACCCTGGAGGCGGCGTTCGCGGCGCACGGCTTCGCGACGTACATCGTGCAGGAGAACCGGGTGATGGTGAGCGTGATCAACCTGGTGTGGATCGGCTGAGCGCGGTGCGGGGTTCGCGGCGACCCGGGTGGGTTCGGCTCAGTCGGTGGTGAGAGTGAAGTGGTGGGTGGGGAAGGTCAGCGGGATGTCGGCCGGGCCGCTGGGGCAGACCGCGTGCAGGGTGCCGGTCGGGGTCAGGTCGAGCGTGCCGGCACGGAAGGATCGGGGTACCTGGAACGCGAGTTCGACCGAGGCGAGATAGGGATTCGGCTGCGGGGAGGCGTTCAGGACCGGGACGCGGCGGCCGTCCGGGAGGCGGAGCACCACCTCGTCGGCGAGCTTTTGGCCGTAACCGAAGGTGCAGTCCGCCGGGCCCGAGCCGGTGGAGTCGGCGGCCGGGGGGCGTAGTCGGGCGTACAGGCCGATCAGTACGAACCGCGCACCCTGCGGGGCGGTGCCGACCTGCGGCAGCTGATCGGTGACCCTGGGCGGTTCGGGCTTGGTGCCGACCCCCACGGCCAACTCCAGGGCGAGCGGCCGGCCCTGCCACGAGGTGGTGGCCGAGACGACACCGTCGGAATAGCCGGTGATCCGGCGATCCGGGGCCGCGGCCGCGGTGTCGCCGCAGGCCGCGCAGCAGGCGGCGGCGAGCAGGGCGAGGACGATCGGCGGTACCGCGCCGCGCCGCACGGACACGCTTCGCCGTGGCCTGGGCACGTACTCGCCTCCTTGCTCCCGGTTGCCGCGTCCATGCAATCAGGGGTTCGGTCGGGGGGACACCTTTGCGCGCGGATCGGCGGGAAGTCCCTCACCACCGACGAGGCCGGCCGGGCGTACCGACCAATCCTGCCCGGTCCGGCTGTGGGCGGGGCGTCGGGACGGTGGATTCCGGGTGTCATATCGTCTGGAAATCGTCGGCCACAGCGCCGCCGGAACGGGAACGGGAGAACGAACGATGACGGAGCACGACGTGTTGGCCCAACGGTTCGAGGAGAACCGGAGCCACCTGCGGGCGGTGGCGTACCGCATGCTCGGCTCGTTCAGCGAGGCCGAGGACGCGGTACAGGAGACCTGGTTGCGGCTGGACCGCTCCGACATCGGCGATGTGCACAACCTCGGCGGCTGGTTGACCACCGTGGTCGGCCGGGTGTGTCTGGACATGCTGCGCTCGCGCAAGTCCCGGCGCGAGGACATGTGGGACACCCACGTACCGGACCCGATCGTCTCCCGGGCGGAGGGAGCCGACCCCGAGGAACTCGCGGTACTGGCCGACTCGGTCGGGCTGGCGATGCTGGTCGTGCTGGACACGCTCCCGCCCGCCGAACGATTGGCCTTCGTCCTGCACGACATGTTCGCGATGCCGTTCGACGACATCGCACCGATCGTGGACAAGTCGACCGCGGCGACCCGGCAACTCGCCAGTCGGGCCCGGCGCAAGGTCCAGGGGGCCGCACCCGAGCCGGACCTGCCCCGGCAGCGCCGGATGGTGGACGCCTTCCTCGCCGCCTCCCGAGGCGGCGACTTCCAGGCCCTGCTGGACCTGCTGGACCCCGACGTCCTGCTCCGCGCCGACACCGGTGGCGGCCCGATCGGTGTGTCGCAACTGGTCCGCGGCGCCCGTGCGGTGGTCGAGCAGGCGCTGAGCTTCGCCCGCTTCGCGCAGTACGCCCGGCCGGTGTTGATCAACGGGGCGCCGGGCCTGTTGAACGCGCCGGGGGGCCACCCGTTCGGGGTGATGGACTTCACCATCGTGGGCGACCGGATCGTCGAGATCAACATCCTGGCCGACCCCACCCGCCTGGCCCGGCCCGAGATCCAGGAGCTGGCGGGGCCGCGCGGTCCGATCGACCCGGAGCTGGGCGGGCTGCTGGGGCTGCCCACGGACTGAACCGTCCGGGCGCCGTCGACGGCCCGACTCCGTTGTGGGTCGGGTCAGTTCGACGGCCCCGCGGTGTTCCCGTCGTTCGCGGTGCCCGGGGTGATCAGACCGCTCTCGTAGGCGAACACCACCGCCTGGGCGCGGTCGCGCAGGTCGAGCCTGCCCAGGATGTGGCTCACATGGGTCTTCACCGTCTGCTCGGCGAGCACGAGATGGGCGGCGATCTCACTGTTGGAGCGGCCCTGGGCGATCAACCCGAGCACCTCGGTCTCGCGCGGGGTGAGGGCGCCCAGGCGGGTCGAATTCGCCCGGGTGATCGGCCGGTTGCGGGCGAAGTCGGCGATCAGCCGACGGGTGATCGAGGGCGCGAGCAACGCGTCGCCGGCCGCGACGATCCGGACCGCGGCGATCAGGTCGGCCGGCGAGGCGTCCTTGAGCAGGAAGCCGCTCGCCCCCGCGCGCAGCGCCTCGTAGACGTAGTCGTCGATGTCGAACGTGGTCAGCATCAACACCTTCGGCGCCGGGGCCGACCCGCCCGGTCCGCCGAGCAGTTCGCGGGTCGCGGCCAGCCCGTCCAGGATCGGCATCCGGACGTCCATCAGGACCACGTCGGGCCGGGCCACCCGGGTCAGCCGCACGGCCTCGCGGCCGTCGGCCGCCTCGCCGACCACTTCCAGGTCCGGTTGGGCGGCGAGCAGCGCGGCGAAGCCGGCGCGGATCATCGCCTGGTCGTCGGCGATCACTACGGTGGTCATGCCGCTCCGGGGGTGGTCGGGGCCGGCGTGGTGTCGGCCGGCGGTAGGGGAAGCATGGCAGCGACCAGGAAGCCACCGTCGGGCAGCGCCTCGGTGTGCAACTCGCCGGCCAGCATCGCGACCCGCTCGCGCATGCCGATCAGACCGTGGCCGGTGCCGGCCGCCGCGGCGGACGTTTGCAGGTGCGGCTCGACGGGGCGGCCGAGAGCCTTTGCGGCCCCCGGAGTTCCCGAAGCCCCCGCGGGTTCGGCCGCTTCGGGCGCGGAGTTCACGACGGTGATTCGCAGCGCCGAGGCGTCCCCGGTCACGTGGACGCGTACCGTGGCGCCCCGGGCGTGCCGGACCACGTTGCTCAGCGACTCCTGGACCAGCCGGTACGCGGACAGTTGTACGCCCACCGGGACCCGGTCGGGTGCGGGCACGGTGTCTGCGACGGACAGGTGCGCGTCGAGGCCGGCCCGGTGCGCGGTCTCGATCAGGACCGGCAGCTCGGCCAGGCCCGGTTGCGGGCTGTGCTCGGTGTCGGCGTCCGTGTCCCGGCGCAGCACGTGCAGCAGCCGGCGCATCTCGGTGAGCGAACGGCGCGCCTCGGCCGCGATCGAGGCGAACTCGTCGACGGCGGCGGGCGGCAGGTCGGCGATCCGATAGGGCGCGCTGTCCGCCTGCACGGTGATCACCGACATGTGGTGGGCCACCACGTCGTGCAACTCGCGGGCGATCCTGGTGCGTTCTTCCAGGAGGGTACGCCGGGCGTGCTCGGCCTGGCTGATCTCCTCGACCACGACCAGTCGGCGCTGGGCGGCGCTTCGGCCGCCGATCGCCTCGGCGGTGAGCGGGGCCAGCGCGGACAGGATCGTCACCGGCAGCAGCGCGTCCAATTGCACCGGGCCGCGCGACAACACCAGGGCCGTACCGGCCGCGATCAGGATCAGCCACAACGCGACCGACACGCGCCGCGGCGCCCGCAGCGCGATCACCGACAGCACCACGACCAGGGACCACACCGAGGTGACCGCCCACGGCCAGGGCTCGGAGTCGGACACCGGATGGGTCGGCAGCGCCGTCGCGATCGCCGCGGCCAACGCCAACCACCAGGCGGCCAACGGGCGATACCGGCACAGCAGGATCGGGGCAGCGCGGGCGATGGCGGCGATCGTCGCGCCGGCGCCGGATACGTCGTAGTGCTGGTACAGGTCGAGCCACCCGGCCACCGCGCCCGCCAACGCGAGCACGAACAATACCCGGGTGCTGCGGCGGCCGGGTGGCAGCGCGGCCACCGAGCCCGGCGACACCGTCTCGCGCAGCGTGGCCACCAGGGTCGACGGTCGAACGATCTTCACGGTTGGTGATGGTATGCCGGAGTGGGCCGGTCGGTCGGACTCGGCGACGGCGGTGTGCACGGCGACCTCCGGTTCAGGCCGGCGAGGCGAACGTGCGGCGGGCGAGCCCGGCCTGCACGTCGGTGAGCGCCTTGATCAGACACAGGCACAGCGCGAGGAAGGCGAGCCCGCCGATCGCGTGCACGGCCCAGACCCCGGCCAGGGTCGGCCCGCCCCACGCGTGGTGATAGTCGGTGTCGCCGTACCAGATCGGGTAGGTCAGGTTGCGCAGCGTGTTGCCGTACGCGTAGCCGGCCAGGATCAGCGTCGGGATGCCCAGTGCGGCGTCCGGCAGGCTGTGGCCGAGCACCCGCAGCGCACCCGGGCCGGCCCCGGCGGTCGCGTCGGCCGGCCCCGAATCCAGAAAGCGCCGGGCCGCCGTGAGTCGCAGTCGGGCCGCGCGGGAGGACCGACCGGTGAGCACCAGGCCGATGCTCAGCAGGCCCAGCGGCAGCGCGATCAGTGCGTACACCGAGCGGCGGGCGGCCTCGCGCGGCGAACTCGGCACGCATCGGCGCAGTGCGCGAGGGACGCGACCGGCATGAGAGCGAGTGGGGGTGGGGCGGGCGGCGGTGAGCGTCATGGCGAGGTCCTTGGGGTGTGCCCCCGAGTACGCGGCGCGGGTTGTTCGGTACTCGGGTGTGGTGCTCGGCGCCGGGGACGGCGTCGTGTTTCCCAAGGTAGGAGGCGGGGCGGCGGTGGACATCACACCGCGGCGCCAACCCCGAAGTGATACCGGGGTAGGGGGTCGGCGTGCCGGAACGACGAGGCCGCCGGGTCGCGGACGACCCGGCGGCCTCGGCCGATGCGGGAATTCGGGGCCTCGGGACGGTGGCCGAGGTCCGCCGGTCAGGACGAGGGCGTGTGCGCCTCGGCGTCCTTCTTGGCGTAGTGCTCGCGTTCGCGTCGGTCCGCGCGCAGGATGCCGCGGATCACGAAGGTGAAGCCGACCGCGACCACGAGGAAAGGGGTGAGTTCGGCGAAGGCGCCGAGGGCGTTCAACACGATGACTCCCAAAGGTGGTGCAGCCGTCCGACCGTGCCACCGGCCGAACCGGTCGCACGAACCGCAGACGGCCCGCTCCGCCGTTCGTCCTCCGAGCGGCGCCACCACAGTACCGCCCACGCCGATGTCGACCGCCGGCGACCACGGGTCGGCGGCGCCGGTGCTTGACTGGCGCCCATGTCCCTGGATCTGATCGTCGTCTATACGTCCCGACTCGGCGCGTGCCGTGACTTCTACGGGTCGCTCGGTCTCGACCTGGTCCGGGAACGCCACGGGACCGGTCCCGAGCACTACGCGGCGACGCTCGCCGACGGCGTCGTGGTGGAGCTGTATCCGGCGCGGCCCGATCGGCTCACCGGCTATCTGCGGCTCGGCCTGACCCTGGAGACCTCGCCGCTCGGGCCGGGCCGGCACCGGTCGACCGACCCGGACGGGCGGCACGTGGAGGTCGTGGTGCGGGCCGGGTGATCGGTCGGCGAAGCGGCGGATCGACTGCGGTCGGTGCTGTGCGGGCGGTCGGCGCGGTCAGCGCGGGCCGCCGGCGGCTTCGGCGAAGCGGCGGAGGTCCTCGACGTGGGCGCCCCAGCCGTCGCGGTGGGCGGCGGCCAGGTTCGGGCCGTCCGGGAGGCGGTTCCAGCCGGTCTCGCGGACCCGGAGCTGGGTGCCGGGGCGGGCCCGGGTCAGCTCGATGGTCACCGTCGTGGACGCCGCCCAGTCGTCGTCGGCCCAGGTGAACCGCAACATCCGACACGGGTCGAGCGCCTCGACGCGGCCGGTGGTCAGGCGGGCCTCGCCGTTCGCCCCGCTCCAGCGCTCGGACAGCCGACCGTGCACCCGCGCGTCCAGATCCAGGTAGCTCCACCACGACGCGCGCGTGTCCGCGTCCACGAGGGCGCGCCAGACCGCCTCGGCAGGCGCGGCGATCACGACACTGACCTCGACGAGCGGTTCACGGACCATGCATCAACGGTAGATCTCGCGAACGCCCACGTCAGCCCGCCAACGGTTCGCGAAAGGTCCGCTGAAGGTCAAGTTTGCGCCGTCGGTGCGCCGTGCGCGCCGCCGCGGCCGGAAAGTGCCGTCGGAGTGTGGACGGTGCCGAACCCCGAGGGGATCTTTTGTAGGCAATTGAACTCATTTGCCGGAAATAAGAGATCGGCTCGGTGCGTCTGCCGGTGGTCGCCCACCCCGCCCACCGGCGATTCGTCGATTGGCGATCACCGGGGATGGGGAACGCACAGCCACAGGTGCGTACTCCGCATCGCCGGCCATCGGGAGGAATCCGCCCATGCCCCACCCGCCGATCGCAGCTCTGCGAAGCGCGTTCACCGCGTCCGCCAAACCGGGCAGCCAGGACTGGCCCACACTCGCCGACTTCACCGCCTTCGCCGCCGCCGGCCGCGCCTGTGGCCGAGCCCCGCTGATCGGGCTGCCCGGCTGGACCTGCGACGACGCCGCACGCGTGTTGGCGCTGGCCGAACTGGCCGACCGCACGCCCGAGGGCGACCTGTCCGCCCACCTGCGCACCCTGTACTGGCGCGGCGACGCGCACGAACGCCGGGCCGTGCTGCGCGCGTTGCCCTACCTCGCGGTGACCCGACAGGATCCGGCACTGGCCACCGCCCTGGTCGAGGACGCCCTGCGCACCGGCGACCCCCACCTGATCGCCGCCGCCCACTTCGCCGCAGCCGTCCCCCCGACCGACCCGACCAGGGCCTGACCGAACACGCTCGACACCGTTCCGACCACCGACGTCGGCCACCCCCCCACCCACCCCTGGGTGGCCGACCCGGCCCGATCCCAGGCCGCCCGGTGGCCCTCTCGTCCGGGCTCAGGCGGTGAGTTCGTCCAGCGCCGTCGTCCACGACGCGCACAGCGACTCGGCGAACTCCGAGGGCAGGCCGGTGTCGGCCACGGCACTCACGTACAGGCTGTCCTCGAAGGTGGCCAGGAACATCCCGAACGGCATACCTCGGGGCAGGCCGCCGAAGGGGACCGCGCCGATCAACGGCGACCCGCGGAACGCGTACGGCCGGCGCAACCAGCGGTGGATCGGCCCCGCCGCCAGATCCACCTGCCACGGCGAGGTCGCCGCCCGCAACCGCCAACGTGCGCCGGCAGCCGGGCGCGCCGCCCGGATCGCCTCCGTGACCAGGGTCAGCCGTCGGGCCGGATCCGCCTGGTCGCACGGCAGCCGCACCCGCGCGGGGCGGGCATGGGCTCCCGGCTCCGGGTGGTGCGAATCGCCGCAGGAAGTCGGCACCAGGGCCCAGACCGGTCGCGGCCCGCGCCGCCACGGGACGCCCGCGTCGTCCCGCAGCGCGCCCGCGAGCGCGGTCAGGAACAACTCGTCCGGGTCGGCCCACGCCGCACGCAGCCGCCTGGCGTCCAGCGCCAACCAGGCCAGCCGCCGCGTGCCGGTCAGGCCCCGCGTCGCGAACGGCCGGCCGGCCGGCGGCACCGGAGGTCGCACCCGGGCCCGCACCCCGGGATCACCGACCGCCGGCCGGTGCGTCGGCGCGGCGTCGATCGGCTCCACGCCGAACAGCCGCCGACCCACCTCGACCACCGACGCGCCGTCCAGCAGCGCGGGGTGCGCCTTGACGATCACCGCCCATTCGTCGCGCGCGTGGCCGTGCACCAGGCGGGCCTCCCACAACGGCCGGTCCCGCGGCAGCCGAGCCGCCAACGCGTCGTCCACGGCCGCGTCGAGCCGCCCCGGCCCGGCCGCCTGCGCGTGTACGTGCCGGGCCGGATCCAGCGGGCCGCGTCGGCGATAGCCGCCGTCCGTGCGGTACGCCAGCGTGGGCACCCGCCACAACCGCGCCGCCACCGCCTCGCGCAGATCCTCGACGGTCGGCGCGAGCCCGCGAAAGCGCAGCACGCAACCGAGTTCGACCGAACCGACCCGATCCTGCCGACCCTGCTCCGGGTGCGGGAGCGCGCCGCCCCGCCGGCCGCTGTGACCGGGCCGAACGCAGTCCACCAGGTAGTCGCGATCGACCCCGACGGCCGAACGCGGCTCGCCCAGCAGCGCCCGTACGCCCGAGTCGTCATAGCTGCGACGGTGCGTCAGATACGGCGTGAACGCCGCGTGCGCCTCCGCGAGCCGCTCCACGCCGGTCGGCCGGGTGGGCGGTTCGGCGACGAACCGCAGCCGGACCGGCAGGAATTCGGCCAACACCTCGCGAACGACCTCGATCGGCACGTCCTGCGGATGCCGCACATGGTAGACGTCCACACCGCCGGACCCGGCGACGTCGGCCAGCCTGGTCATCACCCGCGCGGCCTCGTGCACCGGCACGAAGTTGAGCCGGCCCTCCGGCGCCGAGGTCAGTCGCAACACCGGCCGCAGCCGCCGCGGCAACCGCGCCGCCCAGCCCAGCGCCGCACAACCGCCGGTCGCCTCGGCGCGTTCGACCAGGTAGCGCAGGGCATTTCCCGGCACGCCCGGCCGATCGGAGACCAGCGTGGTCGGCCGCAGGATCATCGCCGCCCGACCCGATCGGGCCGCCCAGTCCCGGACCAGCACCTCGGCCTCGTACCTGGACCGTTCGTAGTCGTTCTCGAAACCACCCGCGTCGTCGCGCAGTTCCTCCTTCACCGTGCCCTCGCGCCGGGCACCGGCCACATACGCGGTGCTGATGTGCAACACACGCGGCCGGCGTCGGCCGATCTCGGCCAACTCCAGCAGATGCCGGGTGCCTTCGACGTTGACCGCACGCAACTCGGCCGCGCCGGCGTCGACCCGGCGATCACCGGCGCAGTGCCAGATCGCGTCGAGCGAGTCGGCCAGCGTGGCGAAGTCCGCCCGGGGCAGGCCCAGCCGAGGCAGCGTCAGATCGGTCTCGACGATCCGCAGCCGCTCGGGGAGCCGCCGCACCAACTCGTCGGGAGCGGCGATGACTTCCAGAAAGGCCCGAATCCGGTCGAGCGCGCCGCAGGAGCCGGCATGGGACAACACGGTGATCGTGCGGTGTCGGTCGAGCAATTCGCGGAGCAGATGGAGGCCGAGAAATCCGGTGGCTCCGGTGATGGCGACGCGCATGGATCAGCAAGCTCCTTGCAGTTTCTTCCAGATGGCCGGACGGGGCGTCATGTCGACCGGGTCGATACGCGGCGAGTCGGGCCGATGGCGCGCTGCGCCGGGGCATGCGTGGTCGAGGTCTTCCCTGGGACGAGTGGGTTTCGTCAGGACGCTAGTCGCCGAACGGTCGGCACCCGGACGGTATTGGGCCAACCGATGTCGGCGTCACCCGATCGGGTTCGCGAT
The DNA here is from genome assembly GCF_042754445.1 of Embleya sp. NPDC059213. Taxonomy (NCBI): domain Bacteria; kingdom Bacillati; phylum Actinomycetota; class Actinomycetes; order Kitasatosporales; family Streptomycetaceae; genus Embleya; species Embleya sp. NPDC059213. The sequence continues at coordinate 15,887 of NZ_JBHZAV010000092.1, read as the reverse complement.
CGAGGGCGAGCGCAGGCCGGCTCGCGGCCGGCCAAGGTGGTGACCGGGAACCAACGATTGTGCCTCGGCCGGCCGGCCGATACCCCCGAAAGAAGCTTTCTTGACTGTTTTCGCTCGGTGGCGGCACCCGGGGGGTCTACGGTCTGGAGCGGGACGAGCGCCCGGGTCTGCCCGAGCGCGCCAGGACCAGGGGGCATGCGTAGATGGACACTTCCCAGGCCGGGGCCACCGTGGCCGCGGTGGGATCGATGGCGTACGGAAGCCACTGCTGCTTCGTGTCGGCGGACGACGAGATCGTTCGGCTCGCGGTGCACAGCTATGTTCGGGACGGTTTGTCCGCCGACGATCGGGTGCTGTGTCTGCTCGGTCGGCGCGACCGGACCTGGCTGATGAGTACGCTGTCCGAAGGGCCCGCGTGGCCGGCCGAACGCGAGGCGGACGGCTCGCTCGTGGTCGTCGATGTCGGCCGAACGCCGCTGTGGGAAGGCGAGTTCTCGCCCGAGGGGATGGCCGAGACGTTCTTCGCGGCGGTGGACCAGGCACTCGCGGACGGCTTTCGGGGCCTGCGGGTCTGCGGTGACATGACATGGGGCCGGGCGGGCGGTGTCGCATACGACGACCTGCACGAGTTCGAACGGCTCGCGGGACTGGGTCTGCCCGGCCGCCGGGCGATGGGCTTTTGCCTGTACGACCCGCGCGAGTTCAGCTCCGTCCAGGTCGACGCCCAGGAACGACTGCACCCGATCGTCGCGGGCACCGGGCACGCTCGGCCGCCCAGCCTCCAGGTCACCGACACCACCCTGGGCCTGCGGCTGATCGGCGAGGCCGACGTGGCCACCCACGCCCTGTTGGAGGAGGCGCTGCGTCGGGCGGCCCTCGCGCAGTCGGGACACGACCTGGTGGTCGACCTGTCCGCGCTGGAGTTCGCCGACCTGGGCGCGATGGAATCCCTGTACCGGACCGCGGGCGCGCTGGCCCCGCACCGGCGGCTGGTGCTGCGTGCCGCCGGGCCGGCCGTACGCAAGGTGCTCGACCTGCTCGGCTGGAGCGGCGCGGGTGGCTTGATCGTGGACGGGGACCGTCCGTCCGGGGAGCGGAGTGGGGGAACGCAGTGACCGGCCCGAAGCACGATCGCGCCCGAGCCCGTACCGGTGGCGGCCCGGTGGAGGTGTTGCCGTTCGGTGCTTCGGACCTGTGCCTGGTGCGCGCGGTGGTGCGCCGGCACGCCGACGCGGTCGGCCTGGCCGACGACCGGCCCGACTGTCTGGTCCTGGCGGTGCACGAGATCGCCGCGTGCGCGGTCACCGCCGGCTCGAAGCCGGCCCTGCTGCGCTGCGTGCCGCGCACCGGGCGGGTGGTGTGTGAGATCCACGCGAGTAGTGACGAGCACAACGGCTGCCGACGGCGAACCTTCCCGCGGCTGACCGACAAACACGAGACACCCGGCCGCGGCCTGTGGATCGCCCGGGCGTTGTGCGACGAGGTCGAGGTGGCCGAGTGCGCGGAGGGCGTGGTGGTCCGGATGACGATGCACCTGGCCGCCCCGGACCCCGCGCCCCGGCTGCCGCAGGACGAACAGACCTGCGGCAACGCCGAGGCGGGGGCGGAACGCCCCTGACGGCGGCCGGCATCGCAGCGCCGGACGCCCGGGTGTGACACCGTCGGGCGGATGACGAATCAAGGGGAGATCGCCCGGGCCGTGGTCTCGGGCGCGGCGGCCACGCCCGGTCCGGAGCGTACGGCGATCTTCGAGGCGGTGCGCGCCGATCGGGACGGACCGGTGACCCGGCTGCTGCTCGAACTCACCGACGCCGAAGCGCTCCGGACGCGCGTGGCTGCCATCGAACTGCTTTGTGAACTGGCCGAGTTCGGGCAGACCTGGCCGGTCGTCGGCGAGCACGCCGAGGCGTACCTGGTGGATCGGGAGCCGAGTGTGCGGGTCGCGGCGGCGACGTTGTTCGTGGCGACGCGGGATGCCGAGACGGTGTCCGCGCGGTTGCCCGACCTGGCCGATCCGGATGTGCGACTGGCCGCCGTGACGGCCCTGCACGCGCGGGCCGGCACCTTCGACGAAACGTTCACGAGGCTGCTGGAGGACGGCGATCCGGCGGTGCGCGTGGTGGCGGCGCTGGGGATGTTGCCCGTGGAGGGCCTGCCGTGGGCGTGGCTCCAGGCGCTGAACGAGGCGATCTCGGCCGATCTGCCGGCGGCCGTGCGCCGGGGTGGGCCCGGCGCCCGCAACTGGGGTTCGGCCTGGGCGTGGCGGCTGGCCCGCCACGATTACGAGGACGAGTGCCAGGAGATCGTGCGGCGGTTGCTCGCCGACGAGGACCCGCACGTGCGCCGGGTCGGCCTGGACATGGCGTCGGCGGTGATCCGGTTGTGGCGGACCGCACCGGTCGAACTGCTGCCCGCGTTGGCCGAGGTCGCGGCCGGTACCGACCCGGAGCTGCGCGCGGAGACCCTGCGCGTGTTGCGGTTGTCGGACGAACTGTGGCGGGCGGCGGTCGACCTGTGGGCGGCGGAAGGGGGCGGGCCGGTGCCGACGGGCGAACCGGCTGCGCCGGCACCGATCGAGGCCGTGCCGGACCTGGACGCGGTCTTCGCCGCGCGCCGGCCGCCCGGCGGGCGCACCGAGGTGGACGCGTGGTTGGCGGAGCAGCCGATCGAGGCGGTGACGCATCGGCGTCGCGTGGGGCGGGCGCTGGTCGGGCTGATGGCGTGTGGTGGGTTGACGGAGCGGCAGGGTCGGCAGGCGATGGCGCTGTTCGAGCACGAAACGGTGCTCAAGTACGAGTTGGCGGGGGTCGTTTGGCGTCATCGGGGTGCCCTGGACGCCGGGATCGGCGACCGGCTCGTCGCCGAGTTGTCCGCTGTCGCCGGAGATCGGTACGTGGGGGAACACGCGCTGCCGGTGCTTGCGGACATGGGCCGGCGGGCGGTCGGCGCGTTGCCGCGGCTGACCGCGCTGATCGAGGATCGGCGTCGACTTCCGGTGAACGACAGCACGGCCGAGGCGGAGATCCGATTCGACGAAACCCGGCGAGCCCAACTGGTCGTTGTCCGTGATCGTATCGTCGCCGACATCCCGTAGGGTCCTTCCGGACGCACGCGCGTTCGGACATCCGTACGAAGTCGGATGCGGACAAGGGGAGATGGCATGCCGGTAGGCAGGGTCGCCGTGGTCGGCGGAAGCATCACGGGCTGCGCCTTCGCGTTGGCGGCGGCGCGTGGCGGGGCCGAGGTCACCGTGTACGAGCGCACCACCGGCGAACTCGCCGACCGGGGCGTGGGTATCGCGTTGCACGTGGATCGCTACGTGGAACTGGAGGCCGCCGGCTATATCGACGACAGCACCCCGTGGCGCAACGTGGTGGGGCGCAAATGGCTCCTCGATGACGGAGGTTCGCCGCGAGGACGACTGGTCTGGGACCAGTCGGCCGCGTTCCGGATGTACAACTGGGGCCAGTTGTGGCAGGGGTTGCGGCGCCGGGTGCCGGCCGAGGTCGACTATCGCGGCGGCACGCCGGTCACCCTGGGCGCGGACGGCGAGGTGGTGTTGCCGGACGGCACCCGCGAGTACTACGACGTGGTGGTCGGCGCGGACGGATACGGCTCCGCGGTGCGTGGCGCGTTGTTCCCGGCCGCCGTGCCGCAATACGCGGGTTACACGATGTGGCGCGGGAGTTGTGCGTGGGAGCACGAGCCGATCGATCACCTGATCTCGATCTGCATACCCAACGGCCAGGGCGTGATGTACCGCATACCGGGCAGCGCGGGCGATCGCATGTCGTGGGGTCTGTACAGCTCCGTGGGCGGTACCGACAACCCGCGGCCGGCGCTGCTGGAGCTGGCTCGCAAGTACTTCCCGCCGTTCTGGGCCGACCTGGTGACGGCCACGCCCGAGAGCGAGACGTTGATCCAGCCGATCAACGACCTGGTGGTGGACGCCTACACCAGTGGTCGGGCGCTGGTCGCCGGCGACGCGGCGGCGATCGCCCGCCCGCATGTGGCCAGCGGTGCGGTCAAGGGCATCCAGGACGCGGTGGCCTTCGAGACGGCGTGCCGGGAGGTGGGTCGGGACGGTTCGTGGGACGAGGTGCTGGCGCGCTACCAGGCGGAGCGCCACCCGGCGGGCGCGGACCTGGTCCGGGTGGCCCGGGCGATGGGTTACGCGATGGTCGAGAACACCCCGGACTGGGCTGCCATGACGCCGGATCACATGGTCGACTGGTGGGCGGCCCAGCACGCCGACGACGGCTTCGGCGGGCACGCGCTGGGGGCGTCGATCGGCGCTCGCTGAGCGGATGGGCCGGGGGTGGGTCAGTCCCGGTGGGCGATGTGCATGTTGATGTTGAGCACGTTGCCGTTGGGATCGCGGACGAAGAAGCGGCGTACGCCCCACGGTTCGTCGGTGATCGGGTAGACGACCTCGTAGCCCCGATCGAGTGCCCGGGCGTGGGCCGCGTCGACGTCCTCGACCTCGATCGACATCGCCGTGCGGCCGGACTGGGCGTCCCAGTCGCAGTCCTCGGTGACCACGATGAGTTGCGCGGTCGGGTTGTTCGGCGAGCGGAACAGCACGAACCCGGGCTCGTCCATGGCCGGCTCGAAGCCGAGGAAGTCCTGGTAGAAGTCGCGATTGGGGCCGAGTTCGGTGGCGGAGACGCTGGGAACGACGCGGTTGATCCTCATCGGGGCAGCGTAGGCGGGCGGACCGACATCACCCGGACAGTCGGGGGTGTCGGTCCGTCGGCGTGTCGAGCGCCCGCGGCCGGTCGCGGGCGCGTTCGGCCGGGCGGGCCCGAGGCAGTGCCTGTCCGGCCGGGTCAGGAGCCGTCCTCCAGGTTCCAGCCGATCACCCGATCCGGGTGGATGCGCAGCACCTCGTTGCTGAAGAACCCGACCGCGAACGGCGGTTCGTGGTCGCGCAACAACTCGGCCCGGCCGCGGATCTCCACCCCGCGCCCCCAACCCGGCTTGTACGCCCCCGGCTCGTCCGGCGTCATGTCGTCCACGACGAACGCCACGGCCGGATTCTGCTCGGCGTTGCGCCACTTTCGGCTCGCGCTCAGCTTGGGCCCGCCGATGTCGACGGTCCCGTCCTCGTTGAGCCGAAAGCCGACCGGCCGCACCTGCGGCTCGCCGTCCGGGCCCACCGTCGCCAGCCGCCCCAGGTCCTGCCCGAGCAGGTACGCCCGTTCGATCTCGCTGTACGTCGCCATGTCCGCCGCGCTCCGTCCTTGTTCGCCGCCCCCCCGGAGATCCCGGGGTCCCGAGGTCCTGTGTCGAACCTAGAAGTTCAAGTGGACTTGATGTCAAGACGCACGACGGGACGAACATCCTCGAACGAGGTGCCGGCGCCGCCGTCCGGTGCAAGGATCGAGGCCGCATCACGATCCTGGGGAGGGGCACCGTGACGGGCTTGGAATTGATCCTGGCCGCATTGGCTGCGGGGGCCGGGGCGGGCGTCAGCGACACCGCCGGCAACGCGATCAGGGACGCCTATACCGGGTTGAGGGGCATGCTCCTGGCCAGGTTCGGGTCCGGTGACCGGGTCCGGCAGGCGCTGGAGGCCGCCGGTGACGATCCCGACGAATTGGCCGCGCAGCTCGGCCCCGAACTGGTGGCCGCCGGCGCGGACACCGACGAGGAGGTGCTGACCGCCGCGCGTGGGCTGCTGGGTCTGCTCGACCCGGAAGGAGCGCGAGCAGGTGTGTACACGGTGACGGTGCAGACCAACTACGGCGCCGCCGGCACTTTCACCGCCCCCGTGACAATCAGCTACGGGCAGCCGCCCGTCCCCCCGCCGACGCCGGACGCGGGGTAACACCGGGCGCGTTCGGAGAGGTTCCCGGCACGGAAGTGCCGGGAACCACGGTGTTCGGCCCGGCCGGGACCTTCCACGCCCCGGTCGTGATCAACGGGCGGCATCCGGTGCCGTTTCCGCATCGGGTGGGCACACTCCCGCCCCTGGCCGACTGTTGGCTGGAACGCACGCGGCCGGCCGAGCCGACCACGCCCGGAGCCGCGTCGCCGTGCCTGGTGGTGACCGGCCTCGGCGGAGCGGGCAAGACCCAGATCGCGGCCGGACTCGCCCACAGTGCTTGGGAATCGGCCGACGTCGACCTGCTGGTGTGGATCACCGCGAACTCACGCGACGCGATCGTCACCGGATACGCCCGAGCGGGAGCCGATGTCACCGGCATCGAGGACGACGACCCCGAACAGGGCGCCGCCCGATTCCTCGACTGGCTCGCCGAGCCGCGCGGGGCCCGCTGGTTGATCGTGCTGGACGACCTCCAGGTCCCGCGCGACCTGGCTCGACTCTGGCCGCCCGGCCACCCCCTGGGTCGCACCGTGGTCACCACGCGGCGCCGGGACTCGGCGCTGCTGCGCGGCCGACGGGTGTACGACGTCGACCAGTTCACGCCCGAGGAGTCGCTCGGCTATCTGCGACGCAAGTTCGACGAGGACGAACGGCTGCTCGGCGACGCCGAGTTGTTGGCCGAGGACCTGGGTCACCTGCCGCTCGCGCTGTCCCAGGCGGCGGCGTACATCCTGGACCGGGACGTATCGTGCGCCGACTATCGCAAGCGGTTCGCCGACCGGCGGCGGCGTCTGGTGGATCTGGTCCCGGACCCCGACGTGGAGATGATGCCGGACGACTACAGCCTGACCGTCGCCACGACCTGGTCACTGTCGATCGAGGCCGCCGACCGACTGGCCCCGGTGGGTCTGGCCCGGCCGCTGCTCGAGCTGATCGGTGTGCTGGATCCGAACGCGATACCGGTGGAGGTACTGCGCTGCGACGCGGCCCGCGCGCTGTTCACGAACGGCCCCGAAACGTCGACCGCCTCGGCGGAGGACGCCGACGACGCTTTGCACAACCTGCGTCGGCTGAGCCTGGTCACGGTGGCCGACGGCCTCGTGCGAGTGCACGCGCTGGTGCAGCGTGCCGCCCGCGAAGCCCTGGACCCGCCGGCACTCGGGCGCGTCGGCAGGGCCGCAGCCGATGCCCTGCGCGCGACCTGGCCCGAGACGGAGGACGACCACCGACTCGTTCGGCTGGTGATGGCCAATGCCGAGACACTGGTGGCGCAGCACGGTCACACCCTGCTGATCGGCAAGGTCCACGCGCTGGTCGACCAGGTGTTGTATGCACGGGGACGGAACTGGTCGCCGAATCCCTTGTGGGTGGCCGAAGTCTACGATCGGCTGCACGCGGACGCGGTGCGGTTGTCGGGCGCGGAGCACGAGACCAGCCTGGACCTTCGGCAACACCACATCAGATTCCGTTGCCTGGGCGGTGACGTGCACGGGGTGGCCGAGGCGATGGCCGAGGTGCTCGCGACTCGAATTCGGTTGTTCGGGCCCGATCACCGGGAAACTCTTTCCGTTCGGCGGGACATGGCCGGGTTGACCGGATGGGTCGGCGAGGCGGAGCAGGCCGAACGCATGTACGGCGAGCTCGCCGTCGATTGTGCGCGCATTCTCGGTCCGGATGATCCCAATACCCTGAACTGCCGGCTGGAGGTCCTGCGTTGGCAGGCCGAAGCGGGTGAGGGAGCGGCTCAGGCCGTGCGTACCCTTCCCGCCTTGGTGGAGGATGCGACGAAGGCGCTCGGCCCCGACAACTCCACCGTGCTGGAGATGCGATGGGGCCTTGCCGCCTGGTACATGGAACTCGACGACTTTCCGGCTGCCGTGGAGTACCTGCGCCCACTGGTCGCCGACATGTCGCGAGTGCGGGGTGAACACCACTCGAAGACAAGTGAGATGCGGCTGAAGCTGGCGGACGCGTTGCTTGATTCGGGCGCGCCGGCCGATGCGGCGGAGCAGTACGCGAAGATCGTCGGCGCGATGGCGCCCGTCGCGCACTGGGACCGGTTCTCGACGCACGAGTACGTGAACGTCTTCTCGAAGATGCTGCTTGCCCGCTACACCGCAGGCGACCTGGCGGGGGCCCTCGCCGCCGGTTGGGAACTGCTCGAGGACGGGCTTCGGCACTGGCGTCATGCCACCGCCGATCTGTTCAACGTGGTCAATACGATCGGCAATGTCGCGACGCGATACGGCGAGGTCGCAGACGTGGACAAGGCCGTCGAGATCCTGACCCGGCTGGTCGAGACGGCCGCCCCGATCGGTGGCCCGGAGGCATCCAGCGTCCTGGTCGCCCGGCACAACCTCGCCTGGTGGCGAGGTGTGGCGGGCGACCATGCCCACGCGGTGGCCGCGTTCACCGAACTCGTGGCGATCAGATCGCGGGTATTCGATCCGACCGACCCCGAAATCGTGTCCACGCGAATCGCGTTGGCGCACTGGCAGACGCAAGCGGGTGATTCGGCGAGTGCGGCCGAAGTGTTGGACGGGTTGCTTTCGGACCTGTTGTCGTCGAGTCCGATTCCCGAGGCGGAACTCCTGGGCGCCATGCGGTCGCTGATGTTGGCCGCACTGCGGTTACAGGTGTCCGGTGAGTTCACACTTGCCTACGGCTACTTCGAGCGGCTTCCCGCCCTGTTCATCCGCTACTCCGGGCCGGACGCGCAGGAGACACTCCGCATCCGTCATCAAGCGGCCGTCTGCCGGACGCTGATCGGCGAGCGGGTGGAAGCGTTGGCGGCGGAGGAGGCGTTGCTCGCCGACCAGGTACGCGTACTGGGCCCGGTGCATTCCGACACCCTGGACACCGCGCTGATCATCGCCGCGCTGCGCGGCCTGACCGGCGATCCGGCGGGCGCCCACACCGTGCGCCTGGAATTGTTGGCCGATCTGGTGCGGGCGCGCGGCGTCGAACACGCCGACACCGTCGGCGTGCTGGACGGGCTGGAGGGGTTCGCGCGCGAGCAACGGGAGCCGGCGACCACCCTCGAACTCTGGACCGAACTCGCCGTCGAATACGCGGTTGTGTTGGGAGTGACCCACGATCGTACGCTCGCCGCCCGCCGGCAGCGGGTGTGGTGGCTCGTCGAAGCCGGTGACATCGTCCCGGCCGCCGCCGACGCGGAGGCGTTGCTGGCGGACAGCCGTGCCGTCCGTGACCCGCACCATCCGCAGACGTTGGAGGTGCTGGGCGAACTCGCCTACTGCCGCGACTACCTCGGCGACGTGGCGGGTGCTCTCGCCGCATACCGGGAGCAGTTGCGGGGTCTCCTGGAGACCTCCGGTGCGGACGCCGAGGCCACGCGGGGGGTGCTGCCCAGGCTTCGGATCGTCAGCGAACGCCCCACCACTCCCGGCGAACGGGCCGAGCGGCTGGCCGCGTTGGTCGTCGACTACGCATCCGTTCTCGGCGCCGACGCCTCGGAGGTGCTCTGGCTGCGCCTGCCCGCCGCGGACGCGTTGTTCACGTCCGGGGACCGGGAGGCGGGCGAGTCGGCGTTCGCCGAACTCCTGGCGGATTGCCTGCGGGTGCTGGGCCCGGAGCACGAACTGACCATGGGCGTACGCCACGACACGGCGCACCAACGCGGACTGGGCGGTGACCCCGAGGCGGCGGTCACCGGTCTGGCCGAACTGCTCGCCGACCGACTGCGGGTGCTCGGACCCACTCATCCGCACACCCTGCACACGCGCTGGGCCCTCGCGCACTGGCGGGGAGCCGCCGGAGACGTCGACGCCGCCGTCGCCGACCTCACCCGCCTGCTGGGGGAGTGCGAGGCCCACCTCGGTGCGGGCGACGAGCAGACCGAGGACACCCGCAGGTCACTGGCCCACTGGCGGGAGGTCGCGGGTCCACCGTCCCCGGATTAGTCGAGGCTCACGAACCCGGTCGGTGCGGAGCGCGACCGGCGCTCCCGGGTGACGTGTCGGGGGCCTCGCCCGACTCGTCCGGTGCGGGGTCGGTGCGCTGTTCGCGGACGAAGCGTTCCATGCCGGCGACGAAGCTCTCGGCTTCGGCGGCCGGCCAGGTGCCGAGGCGTTCGGTGAGGATGGCGGCCAGGCGGTCGCGCAGGAGGGCGATCACCCGTTCGCCGTCCTCGGTCAGACACAGCAGGGTGGCTCGGCCGTCGTACGGGTCGGGGCGGCGGACCAGCAGGCCGCCCTCCTCCAGGCGGGTGGCGTGTCGGCTGGTGCCGGAGCGGTCGAGCCCGATCTCGGTGCCCAGTTGCACCGCGGTGAGGTTGCCGCAGCGGGCCAGGCCGCTCAGGACGGGATAGGACCTGATGTCGAGTCCTCGGCCGATCCCGGCGACCAGTTCCGCGTACAGGCCGTGCCGGGTGCGTCGTTGCAGCAGCTCACCGAGTGCGATTTCCAGGCGTTGCCCGTAGTCCTCGTCCATGGTCCACATCATAGCGTGCGAGCCGCACGCAATTGGGGTAGCGTTATGTGCGTGCGAGGCGCACGCTTATGGCCATAGGCGAAGCGTGTGCTTGATGCACATATCCCTGAGGAGGTTGGTCGGCATGACGCAGCAGGTGCGGGCCGAGCGGACGATGTCCTTGGCGAGCGATACACGCAGACTCGTCGTCGTCCTGCTGTTCGGCGCGGTGCTTCCGCTGGTGGACACGACCATCGTCAACGTGGCGCTGGACGACATCGCCCGCGAGTTCGCCGTCCCGGTGACCACGATCCAGTGGGTGGTCACCGGGTACGCGATCGCGGCGGCGATCGCCATTCCCGCCACCCGCTGGGCGGTTGCCCGGTTCGGCGACGCGCAGGTGTGGATCGCCGCGCTCGTGGTGTTCCTGGTCGGCTCCGTATTGTGCGGGCTGGCCTGGAGCGCGCCGAGCCTGGTCGCCTTCCGCGTCGTCCAGGGCATCGGTGGCGGGATGTCCATGCCCGTGCTGCAAACCCTGCTGGTGCGCTCGGCGGGGCAGGGACAGGCGCGTCGGGCGATGGCGGCCATCGGGGTGCCCGCCGTCGTCGCGCCGGTGCTGGGACCGCTGCTGGGCGGCCTGGTGCTCGATCACGCGAACTGGCGTTGGATCTTCTTCGTCAACGTGCCCTTGTGTCTGGTCGCCCTCGTGCTCGCCTGGCGTGGGATCCCGCGTCGGGCCGCCGAACGCGGGTTGCCGTTCGACCCGTTCGGTCTGCTGTTGTTGTCCGGCGCGTTGGCCGTGCTCGTCTACGGTCTGTCGCAGGTCGGACGACCGGGCGTGGCCGCGTGGGTGGCGATCCCCGCCGGCGTGGTGCTCGCGATGGTGTTCACCGTCCGTGCGCGGTACGGATCCCACGACGAGGTCGTGGACGTGCGGCTGTTCGCCGAGCCGACGTTCGCCGCGACGGGAGCGTCGCTGCTGTTGGCCGGCGCGTATTTCTACGGCGGCCTGGTGCTGTTGCCGCTGTACTGCCTGCGCGTGTTGCACCTGTCCGTGCTCGGCGCGGGGTTGATGCTCGCGGTGCAAGGGGCGGGGGCTCTGGTGGGCAGATCGGCGCTCGATCGCCTGGCCCCGGAGGCGGCGGCCGGGTCGGTGGTACTGGTCGGCCTCGGCGGCGCGATCGTCGGCACGCTCCCGTTCACCCCGGCCGGAGCGCACGACCACAAGCTGCTGGTGGCCGCCCTCCTGGTCCGGGGCGCCGGCATCGGGGTGGCCACCGTGGCGCTCCTCGGCGCCGTCTATCACAAACTGGATCGCGCCCAGATCCCGAACGCGAGCAGCCTCAGCCGGATCCTGCTCCAAGTCGGCGGCGCCCTGGGCGTCGCGGTGGCCACCGCCGTCCTGGCCGCCCAGGGCTCCCGGTCGGCACCGGACGCGGCCTTCGCCGAACCGTTCCGGTGGCTCGTCGGCGCGACCCTGATCGCCTTGATCCCTGCCTTGTTCCTGCCTCGGAAGGAAACCGACGGTGGCTGACCTCGACACGGAACCGGGCACGACCACGCCACCCGGCGCGGACCGACCGCGAGGAGGAGGGGCCGACCCGGTCGGCGGCGGGCCACACCGGCCAATCGGCCGCCGCCGCCGCGTTGGTGAGCAGGAGTTCCTCCGGATGGGACATCCGGTGATCGGGTGCGTCGGCCGATCTCACTCGGGGTCGAGGGAGCCTTCCCACAGGTGGCGTTCGGGGCCGCGGGGGTCGAGGACGATCTCGTTCGACGGCTCGTTGTCTCGGTGGAAGGTGAGTACCGGGCGCTGGGTGGTGTCGTACGCGGGCCAGTCGGTGAGGGAGCCGGTGCGGATGAACTCCGCCCAGCGGCGGTGCATTTCGTCGGCCAGGCTCGAGGGTGCGTCGACCACGAGGGCGTCCACGCCGGAGGCATCGAGGGAGTGCCAGGCGAAGGGGATCTCGGAGATGTGGCAGGCGCCGAGGAGCGGGCCGTTCTCGTCGCGGATCTTCGGCGTGCGCCAGCCGAACTCGTATACGTGGGTGGTGGCGGGGGCCTGGGCCCGGGCCTCGGCGATCCGGTAGGTGGGAATCCGGAAGAGTCGATCGGTCATCACCGCGGCGAAGACGGCGGGGGCGGTGTCGCGGGGGTAGGGGATCGGAGCGCCGGTCGCGTACCGGTCGTACATGGCGGCGCTGTCCGGCACGCCGTAGTCGGTGAGCCGCTTCTGCCAGTCCTCGGGCGGCACGCTCGTTGCGGTGAGCGGGACGAAGTGGCGGTTCTCCTCGACATTGCTGCCGATCAGCAGCGGGATGTCCGCGCCCGCCCCGGCGGCGATGGCGTCGATGGGGCGGCGGTGCAACAGCGTGCCGTCGATCACCGGTACCAGCGACATGCCGCAGGTCTGGATGGTGCTGTGGCCGTACTTCGCCGCATCCGCGTTCGCCACGATGTCGTTGTGCACCCGGGTCTGCGCGCCGACGATGCGGGTGGGCGACACGCGGGACAGTCCGGCGAAGGAGGCTTCCACCCGCAGGTCCGCCGCGATCGCGTCGACGACGAGGGCGGCGTCCTCACGGGTCTGGGCCACGTGCGCGTTGCCGCTCTGCACGACGGCCCGGTGGAACAAATCGCGGCGGCCGGTCGAGAGCAGGGCCAGGATGCTCATCGCGCCGGCCGACTCGCCCGCCACCGTGACGTCGTCCGGGTCACCGCCGAACCCGGCGATGTTGTCCCGCACCCACTCCAGCGCGAAGATCTGGTCGAGCAACCCGCGATTGGCCGGGGCGGGCGCGTCGGCGATGTAGCCGAACCCCTCGACGCCGAGGCGGTAGTTGATGGATACGCACACGACGCCCTGCGCGGCGAACGTCGCGCCGTCGTAGGCGGTTCCGGCCGAGGCACCGCGCACGAAGGCGCCGCCGTGGATCCAGACCAGGACCGGTCGGCGGACGGCCGGGGCGTGCGCCTGGGTCCATACGTTGAGGTTGAGCCAGCCGTCTCCGGGGATCGGGTCCTTGCCGCCGAGCATTTCGTCGAGCGGGCTGTCGTTCGGCCCGGGGGCGGTCGGACCGAAGTCGTGGGCCGGCAGCGGGTCGCGCCAGACCTCGGGGGCGACCGGCGCGGCGAAGCGGTTGACCCCGGTGGGCGGCGCGGCGTACGGGATGCCCAGGAAGCGGGCCGTGCCGTCGTCGGCGAGCAGGCCGGAGACCGGGCCGTAGGTGGTCGGCACTTCGAGGGTGTCGTCGTTCGGCACGCGTCGTCTCCCTGGGTGTCGGTTCCTGCACGCAGTGGCAGCGTCTCACCGAACGCACGCGGGTCGTCACCGGAATGCCCGAACTGCACGGCGGTCAGGGCGCCGTCTGCGGACCTTGGCCGAATGACTACGTGTGATGTGTCCGAATCGCTACCGTGTGTACAGGCGAATTCGCCACATTGCGATCCCTGCATGCGCGAACACCGGGGCCGGCGCGTGGGGATGGACCAACCGGAGATGCCATGCCCACACGACCGCTCGGAGCCAACTCCAAGCTGGTGACCGCACGACGCACCCTCGGCCTGCACTCCCAGGCCGGCTTCGCCGACGCGTTCGAGGAACACGCCCTCGCGATGGGCATGCGGCTGGCGGTGAGCGTGCGTCAGGTCCGGCGGTGGGAGAGCGCGGATCCGCCGTTTCCGACGCCGGACTATCAACGGGTGCTGGAGGACTTCTTCGGGAGGCCGCTGAGTGCGCTCGGATTTTCCGCCACCGATGCGGCGTGCGAAGAGCCGATGGGTCGAGCCTGGCGCACCTTCATTACGGACGGGCCTGAACGCCTCCATCGGTTGATGCGGTTGGAGGCCGGGACGGCGACCGTCCGCTGCTATCAGACGATGTTCATTCCGGGGCAACTCCAAACTGCGGACTACGCCCTCGCGATCATCCTCATGCACGATCCCGCCCTGTCCATGGCGGAGGCCCGCGAGAGACAACAACTGCGGATGGAGAGGGCGCAACGACTCTTTCGTGGCGGTCGACCCGCCTGGTTCATCATTGCCGAGAGTGCTCTGTACCAGCCGGTGGGAAGTCCGGAGATCCTGGCCGGTCAACTCGACCACCTTATGCAGGTTGTTTCGGAACATCCGCACGTCAGGGTGCAAGTCCTTCCGTCCGGGGCGCAATTCACGGCATCCACACCGTGCTTGATCCTGGAGCCGCAGCGAGGTCGATACGCCGCCTGGTTGGAACAATTCGCCGGTTCACTTCTGATCGACAGGCCCGATGACGTCGAGCACTTCGGAGCAACGTTCGATCGCCTGCATACGTCCGCGCTGTCCCAGATGGCTTCCCACAGCGCCATCGCGGGCTGGCAACAGGAGCTTTGCGGATCGATCGAGTTCAGCGCGAACCTCGTAGGATCAAGTCCGGCTACACCGGAAATGACGATTGCGTCGAAGTTGCGGTCATCGGCGCTGCCCTGGGCATCCGGGACAGCAAAGTACCCCGATCCCCAGTGATACCCGTGGCTCACTCGGCCTGGGCATCTCTCATCGCCCAACTTCGTCAACCCTGAGCCCAGTTGGGAATCTCCACGTCGGTTGCCGTCGAAGGCGTGCCGGGGCCGACTCCGGAAGCCGGCCTCGGTACGCCCTACTGCTTCGCGTCGTAGCGTGCCTTGTCTGCCTCGTAGCGCAATCGGTCGTCTTCGGCCTGCCGCACGTAGGGCTCCTGGGCCTTTGCGGACAGGTTCGACCACTCGGTGCCGAGGATTCTTCCGATGGTGGTGAACGAGGCGTCCGGGTTCGCACGCTTGACGCGTTCGCGGTTGTCCCGGGAGTAGAACATGTAGGGGGTCCAGGCGCGCTTGGGAGAACCGGGGGACTTCGGTGGCGTGGGTTCGTGGTGCACTGCGGAGTACGCGGCTGCGAGGCTTTCGTGGCAGTTGTGGCGAATGCGGCGGTGGGGAGCTGCTTCGGCCGGGTCGTGCGGGGTGATGCGGTACACGACGGGCGCCAGGTCAGCGGCCGGGGTGGCTCGAAGGTGCCCTGGGGGTCGGTCGTGGGTGGGCGAGGGGGAAAGTCACCGGCGCAGCGTAGCGGCATGATTCACGCGGCGACCAGGTCTGTGGGCCGCTGGGCCGGATGGGGACGGCATGTCCCCGATCGAGTGGTAACAACCGGGAAGGATGGCGGGTTCGGGTTCGGGGTCAGCAGCATGGCGGCGTCGCGGCGGATTGGCCGTCGCCGTTTCGATCGTGGAGAAGCCCATGCGTACGCGTACCTTGGCGCTCGGCGCCGCCCTGTCGTTGACCGCCCTGTTGCTGCCGGTGACGAGTGCGAGTGCGGCGCCGGCCGCGCCGCCGTCGTGCAACGACGGTTCGGTGTGTTTCTGGACCGGGGAGGGCTTCCACGGCAACACGTGGGAGTGGACCGCGCGTAGCGGCTATCGCGATATGCCGCCGGCCTTCCACGACCATGTCGGCTCGGCCGTCGCGAGCACCAGGGCGTGTTTCGTCGACTGGAGCCCGGTGGAGAAGCGCGACGTGTTCAACGGCGACTGGCGCTCGAAGTACCTCGGTGACTTCGGCGGGCGGATCGACGGTGTCGGGCCGGGTGCCTGCTGAGGACTCCGTGTCGGCGC
>NZ_JBHZAV010000091.1:0-37414 GCF_042754445.1 Embleya sp. NPDC059213 | reverse complement strand
CTTTTGTTTATATTACCCGGGCGCTCCCACTGCCCCCCTCCCGCGGTGGGGGGGGGGGGCCCCCGGTCCCGCGGGGCGCCGCCCGCCACGTCGATCCCGCGCCCGCCCATCGTCAGGAAGGTGGATCCGCCGTGACCCGCACCCACCCGGCTCCCGCTCGTCCGCAACTGTCGACGCGATCGCACGGACGCCATCTCGTGCTCACCCCGCGCGGCGAACTCGACGTCGCCACCGTCCCGTTGTTCACCCGCGCCCTGGACGCCCTGACCGGGATCGAGGGTGCGCACGTGATCGTCGATCTGGGCGAGGTCGGCTTCCTCGGCGCCCGGGCCATCTCCGCCCTCGCCCGTGGACGCGACCGGGCCGCCGCCCGGAACGGCGCGATGCACCTGTACCGGGTCGACGCGTTCGTCCGCCACATCCTGCAACTACCGGGAATGCGAGCCGACTTCACGATCCTCGAAGCCCTTCCCGACACCGACGAGGGCGGCCCCTGCCCGCTCCGGGGGTGACCGCCGCGCGCCGGGGCGATCAGTCGTCCAGCAGGATGCCGGCACCGACGGTCTCATCGGTGGCCTCGTCGATCAGGATGAAGCTGCCGGTGGTGCGATTGCGCCGGTACGGGTCGTGCAGCAGCGGGGCGGTGGTGCGCAGCGTGACCCGACCGATCTCGTTGAGCGCGAGGGCCGTCGCGCCGAGGTCGCGGTGTCCGGTGTTGATGTCGAGGCGGTAGTGCAGTGCGGTGATCTCGGCTCGCGCGGTGCGGGTCGTGTGCTTGACCAGGTAACCGGCTCCCGGGCGCAGTTCGCCGTGTTCGGTGAGCAGGCACACCATCGCCTGGAGGTCCCGGCCGGCGCTCGGGCGGTTGTGCGGGCGGCAGATCATGTCGCCGCGCGAGACGTCGAGGTCGTCGGTCAGCCGGATGCTCACCGACATCGGCGGGAACGCCTCGGCCACCGGGCCGTCGGGCCCGTCGATCGCCGCGATGCGGGTGGTGAACCCGGAGGGCAGCACCGCCACTTCGTCTCCGGGGCGCACCACGCCGCCGGCCACGGTGCCCGCGTAGCCGCGGTAGTCGCGGTGCACGTCCTCGCGCGGTCGCAGTACGTACTGCACCGGGAAGCGCACGTCGACCAGGTTGCGGTCGGAGGCGACGTGCACCTCCTCCAGGTGGTGCAACAGCGCGGCGCCCTCGTACCAGGGCATCCGCGGGCTGCGGGTGACCACGTTGTCGCCGTGCAGCGCGGACATCGGGACGAACGTGAGGTCCGGGATCTCCAACCGGGTGGCGAACTCGGTGAACTCGGCGCGGATGGCCTCGAAGACGGCCCGGTCGTAGTCGACCAGGTCCATCTTGTTGACGCACAACACCAGGTGCGGGATGCGCAGCAGCGACGCGAGGAAGGCGTGCCGGCGGGACTGTTCGAGCAGTCCCTTGCGCGCGTCGACCAGCACCATCGCGAGGTCGGCGGTGGAGGCGCCGGTGACCATGTTGCGGGTGTACTGGATGTGGCCCGGGGTGTCGGCGACGATGAACTTGCGTCCGGGCGTGGCGAAGTAGCGGTAGGCGACGTCGATGGTGATGCCCTGTTCGCGTTCCGCGCGCAGGCCGTCGGTGAGCAGCGACAGATCCGGCGAGGAGTTGCCGCGGCGGCGGGAGGTGTCCTCGACGGAGGCCAGTTGGTCCTCGAAGACGGCCTTGGAGTCGTAGAGCAGGCGGCCGATCAGGGTGGACTTGCCGTCGTCGACGGAGCCCGCGGTGGCGATCCGCAGCAGTTCGGTGGTGCTCATCCCTAGAAGTACCCTTCGCGTTTGCGGTCTTCCATGCCGGCCTCGGAGATGCGGTCGTCGGCGCGGGTGGCGCCGCGCTCGGTGATCCGGGTGGCGGCGATCTCGGCGGCCACCTCGTGCGCGTTCGCCGCGGTGGAGCGGACCGCGCCGGTGCCGGTGGCGTCGCCGATGGTGCGAAAGCGCACGGTCTCCTCGAACGGCTTCTCGCCGGCGAGCGGCGGCGTGACGTCGGTGACGCCGAGCAACATGCCGTCGCGTTCGACGACCGTGCGGCGGTGGGCGTAGTACAGCGACGGCAGTTCGATGCCCTGCGCGGCGATGTACTGCCAGATGTCCAGCTCGGTCCAGTTCGACAGCGGGAACACGCGGATGTGTTCGCCGCGGCGGTGCCGGCCGTTGTACAGGCTCCACAACTCGGGCCGCTGGTTCTTCGGGTCCCACTGGCCGAACTCGTCGCGGAAGCTGAACACGCGCTCCTTGGCGCGGGCCTTCTCCTCGTCGCGCCGCGCGCCGCCGAAGACGGCGTCGAAGCGGTGTTCGTCGATGGCGTCGAGCAGCGTGGTGGTCTGGAGGCGGTTGCGGGACGCGCGCGGTCCGCTCTCCTCGACCACCCGGCCGGCGTCGATGGACGCCTGTACGGAGGCGACGACCAGCCGCACGCCGGCCTCGGCGGCACGATGGTCGCGGAAGGCGACGACCTCGGGGAAATTGTGGCCGGTGTCGATGTGCATGATCGGCAGCGGCGGCGGACAGGGCGCGAAGGCCCTGATGGCCAGGTGCAGCATGACGATCGAGTCCTTGCCGCCGGAGAACAGCAGGACGGGGTTCTCGAACTCGGCGGCCACCTCTCGGATGATGTGGATGCCCTCGGACTCCAGGGCTTTCAGGTGGGTGAGCCGATGACTCACGGCGGACTCCGATCCCTCGCAAGCGAGACGCCACGCCCCTCGAAGAGCTGACGGGCTGTCAGCTCAGCGAAGTTAACCGCCAATCAACTGCCTTCACAAGAAGCTAACTTGATTGGCATGGCGTCATCACGCACTGCAACGGTCGAAGGTCGCGCGAATACCCCCCACCTCGATTCGGGCGAATTCCGGCGCGAGTCCTAGGCGCAGGACGGGCACAGGCCCCGGTAGGTGACCTCGGCCTCGGAAACGGTGAAGCCGAACCGCTGGTCCGACGGGAGGTTGCCGAGCGGATTGCCGGTCGGGTGCACGTCGCGCACCGTGCCGCAGGACGAGCACACCAGGTGCTGGTGCGGGTGGTGGGCGTTGGGGTCGTAGCGCTTGGCCCGACCGTCGGTGGAGACCTCCTTGACCTCGCCGAGCGAGACCAGCTCGCCCAGGGCGTTGTAGACGGTGGCTCGGGAGATCTCGGGCAGTCGCTGCGCCGCGCGGGCGTGTACCTCGTCGGCCGTCAGATGTACGTGGTCGCCGTCGAGGACCTCCGCAACGACACGCCGCTGCGAGGTCATCCGCCAACCGCGCTCGCGCAGCCGCTCCAGCAGGTCGCTCATGTCGGTTCACCTATTCAGGCTCAGTGGGATGCCAAAGTTTACCGGTGGACGTCCGGATTCCGGTTGAGTACGGGATTGGCGGGCATCTTGACTTGGACTCTGTCCATCGTAGGATCGGTTCCGGCGGTAGCCAAGGGGCAGAGAAGACCCCACTACGGCAGGAGATCCAGACGTGACGGCACCCCCGTCGAGAAGCCGCGCGGTACCGGCCTGCCCATGACGGCCACCCGCGTCGCGCTGCTCCGGAGCGTTCCGGAGGGTGACCACCTCGGCGTCGAGGCGATCGCCTCCCGGGCGTGCGACGGGTATGTGGCGACCGTGATCGCATTCGCCCTCGGGCCGCCGCGCCCGAGACCTGCACCGGGCGGACCGGATTTCGCCGCCCCCATCGCTCCACCGCCGGTAATTCCCCAGCACCGTGACCCGCAGTTCCAACGCACTGTGATCCGCCTGGTCCGGAAGGATTCCCATGTCTGAGAACCATGACGCAATCGTCGTAGACGCGAAGACCGAGAGCGCGGGCGGTTGCCCTGTTGCCCACGGACGCGCCCCGCACCCGACGCAGGGCGGCGGCAACCGGCAGTGGTGGCCGGAGCGGCTCAACCTGAAGATCCTTGCCAAGAACCCGGCCGTGGCCAACCCGCTGGGTGAGGACTTCGACTACGCCGAGGCGTTCGAGAGCCTCGACCTCGCCGCCGTGAAGCAGGACATCGCCGAGGTGCTGACCACCTCGCAGGACTGGTGGCCGGCCGACTTCGGCAACTACGGGCCGCTGATGATCCGGATGGCCTGGCACAGCGCCGGCACCTACCGGATCAGCGACGGCCGCGGCGGCGCCGGCGCCGGCCAGCAGCGCTTCGCCCCGCTCAACAGTTGGCCGGACAACGCGAGCCTGGACAAGGCCCGCCGGTTGTTGTGGCCGGTGAAGAAGAAGTACGGCCGCAACCTGTCCTGGGCCGACCTGCTGGTCCTCACCGGCAACGTCGCCCTGGAGACGATGGGCTTCGAGACCTTCGGCTTCGGCGGCGGTCGGGCGGATGTGTGGGAGCCCGACGAGGACGTGTACTGGGGCCCGGAGACCACCTGGCTCGGCGACGAGCGCTACAGCGGCGACCGGGATCTGGAGAACCCGCTCGGTGCGGTCCAGATGGGCCTGATCTACGTCAACCCCGAAGGCCCGAACGGCAATCCGGACCCGCTGGCCGCGGCCCGCGACATCCGCGAGACGTTCCGCCGGATGGCGATGAACGACGAGGAGACGGTCGCCCTGATCGCCGGCGGCCACACCTTCGGCAAGACCCACGGCGCGGGCCCGGCGGACAGCGTCGGCCCCGACCCCGAGGCTGCGCCGCTCGAACAGCAGGGCCTGGGCTGGAAGAGCTCCTTCGGCACCGGCAAGGGTGGCGACGCGATCACCAGCGGTCTCGAAGGCATCTGGACCACCACCCCGGTGACCTGGGACAACAGCTTCTTCGAGATCCTGTTCGGGTACGAGTGGGAACTGTTCCAGAGCCCGGCCGGCGCGCACCAGTGGCGGCCGAAGGACGGCGCCGGCGCGGGCACGGTGCCGGATGCCCACGACGCGTCGAAGACCCACGCGCCGACGATGTTGACCACCGACCTCTCGCTTCGGATCGACCCGGCCTACGAGCAGATCTCGCGGCGTTTCCTGAACAACCCCGCCGAGTTCGCGGACGCCTTCGCCCGCGCGTGGTTCAAGCTGACCCACCGCGACATGGGTCCGGTCGCGCGCTACCTCGGGCCGGAGGTCCCCACCGAGACGCTGCTGTGGCAGGACCCGCTGCCGGCGCGGACGCACGAACTCGTCGACGCCGCGGACATCGCCGCGCTCAAGAGCCGCATCCTCGACTCGGGCCTGTCGGTGTCCCGGCTCGTGTCCACCGCGTGGGCGTCCGCCTCGTCCTTCCGCGGCAGCGACAAGCGCGGCGGCGCCAACGGCGCGCGCATCCGCCTCCAGCCGCAGATCGGCTGGGAGGTCAACGAGACCGACGAACTCGCCGCGGCACTCGGTGTCCTGGAGGGGATCCGGGACACGTTCGAGGCCGACCGCACCGACGGCAAGCGCGTCTCGCTCGCCGACCTGATCGTGCTCGGTGGTGTCGCCGCCGTCGAGCGGGCCGCCAAGGACGCGGGCTTCGACGTCGAGGTCCCGTTCACGGCCGGCCGGGTGGACGCCGTGCAGGAGCAGACCGACGTGGAGTCGTTCAGCGCGCTCGAACCGGCCGCCGACGGGTTCCGCAACTACCTCGGGAAGGGCAACCGGCTGGCGGCCGAATACCTGCTGATCGACCGGGCGAACCTGCTGACGCTGAGCGCGCCGGAGACGACCGTCCTGGTCGGCGGCCTGCGGGTGCTGGGCGCCAACCACGGGCAGTCGTCGCTGGGCGCCTTCACGGCCACCCCCGGCGTGCTGACCAACGACTTCTTCGTCAACCTGCTCGACCTGGGCATCACGTGGCAGCCGACCTCCGAGGACGCGAGCACGTTCGAGGGTCGCGACGCCGCCGGCGAGGTGGCCTGGACCGGTAGCCGGGTCGACCTCGTCTTCGGGTCGAACTCCGAGCTGCGGGCGCTCGCCGAGGTCTACGCGAGCGACGACGCGAAGGAGAAGTTCGTGCACGACTTCGTCGCCGCGTGGGACAAGGTGATGAACCTGGACCGGTTCGACCGCTCCTGAGCTCCATGTCCGGGTCGGCCCCACGCCGACCCGGACACCGCGGCCCCCCGTCACCCCGACGGCGGGGCCGCAGTGCTGCCCGACGGTGATTTCCGGGCTCGGTCGGCCGGCGGGGCGGTGCCGGTTCACGACGGGTCGTGGGCGGCGATCCGGGCGGTGCGGTCGTCGCTCGCCAGGACGGTGAACGGATTGGCGATCAGGCCGTTCTGGGCGGCCAGGAAGAGCAGGCCCTGCTCGCCGACGGCGAGGTCGGGGCCGGAGGTGACGACCGCGGTCCACCCGCGAGGGAGCACGTCGTCGGTGCGCGGCGGGTCGTAGAGGTCGAGCGTCACCTCGACCTCGCCCCGACCGGGGAGCGAGAGCGTGCCGTGCGTTTCGAGGATGTCCATCCCCCGAGTGTGGTCGGCGGGGCCGGCATCGGCGCGCCGAACCCGGGGCACGACACACCGTCCCGCCCACGACCGCACGCCGCCCGGACCGGCGCGCGAGCGGCACCAGAATGACGGCCGGCGGACCTGCGCGGTAGGCCCCGGTCTCCTATCTCCGACCCACGGTGCAAAGTAGCGACAGGGGCGCAGCAGTCAGGCGCTCGTCAGTGCTGCCGCCTGTTCGTCGTGTTCGCGCAGCATCCGCATGACGGTGGCGGGTGAGGGGTGCTGTCCCTTCTTCGTGCCCGTGGTGATGACGAGCCGCTTGGCGATGTCGCGCAGGTGGAGGGCCATGGAGAGCATGTCGGGGTCGGTGACGCCGGCGCCGCCGATGGTCTTGCCGCGGTTGCGGGCGGACTCGTGGCCTTCGAGGGTGCGGTCGCGGATGTACTCGCGCTCCATGCCGGACATGGCAGCCGGCACGGTGAATACGATGCCGGAGGGGTCGTGCGAGCCCTTCAGCTCCCCGGCGAGGAATTCCAGGCCGACGTCGCTCGCCTTCAGTTCCTCGGCGAGCATGGCGAGTTCGATGCCGCGGCCGAGCCGTTTGTGTTCGTGGACGACGAGGGTGACGCGCACGCCGGAGGAACGGATCTCCCGGCGAGTCTGACGGCCGCCTCCAACTCGGGGCGGATGGTAGCGCGGGTGGAGATCTTCTCCGAGAAGACCCGGGTCACCCC
The DNA here is from genome assembly GCF_042754445.1 of Embleya sp. NPDC059213. Lineage (NCBI taxonomy): Bacteria > Bacillati > Actinomycetota > Actinomycetes > Kitasatosporales > Streptomycetaceae > Embleya > Embleya sp. NPDC059213. The sequence continues at coordinate 30,301 of NZ_JBHZAV010000091.1, read as the reverse complement.
GGCCTGGGCGAGGGAGTCGAGCTGTGCGTCCAGGGACTGCCGGGCGGTCGAGGCGCGGGCGTACCCGAGTCGGGCGTGTCCGACCGTCTCGGCGCCGGCGCTCGCGGGCCGGGGGAGCTCGGTCCAGACCGAGCCCGGCTTGCGTACGGCAGGGGTCGGGATGCTGAGGGCCCTGGCGAGTTGGGGCACGAGGCGGAAGCGGGCGGTGTGGTACTGGATGGCCACCTTGGCCTTGCCGGTCCGGCACGGGGAGCCTGCGAGGGCGGCGCAGGTGGACATCGGGCCCGCGTGCGATTCCACGAGCTTGAAGTCGTCGTTCACGCCTCAGACCGTTTCATGGGGGGTGTTTCAGACATCCAGTCGTTTGCAACAGCTCATGAAACATGATCGCCGCAGGTGGACCTCCGGGCGTCGGGGTGTTTCACGAGCGCGCCTATGAAACAAACCCGGCCCGGGGAGCCTTGCGCTCGCGCTTCGGCTCTCCGGCACCAGCGCCGGGGCGCTTGCTGTATTCCGGGAGGGCCCGCCGCACCGGCGTGGCCCGGCAGGGAGAGGACTCCAGGGTAGACGAGATCGATCCGTGCGACGACGCAGCGCAGCAGTTGGCCGCAGCCAGGAACCGAACTGCTGCGGCGCACGTCTCCCGCGCCATGATCTCAAGCGAGCGCCAAGAGCACGCGATTTCCAGCAGGCTGGTCTCGCCGTCCGCGGTGAGTGTGGATCCGTCGAAGACCAACGACTACAACAGCTTCGCCGAGGCGTACGCGGCCGCAAACGAAACCAACCTGGTCAATGCCTACTACGAGCGGCCCGCGATGCTGGCCCTCGCTGGAGACGTGGCCGGCCGGCGGATCCTCGACGCCGGCTGCGGCTCGGGGTCCCTGTTTGCCGCGCTGCGCGACCGTGGCGCCATTGTGAGTGGCTTCGACGCGAGCGCCGGGATGCTGGAGCTGGCTCGGCAGCGGCTCGGCGACGGTGCGGACCTGCAGGTGGCGGACCTGGGCAGCCCGCTTCCTTACGCTGATGACACGTTCGACGATGTAGCGGCGTCCCTGGTGCTGCACTACCTGGAGGACTGGGGGCCGGCGCTGGCCGAGCTGCGACGCATACTCAGGCCCGGCGGTCGGCTGATCGCGTCTGTCGACCATCCCTTTGCCATCAACCTCATACACCGCGAGGCCGGTCGCGAGGCCGAGTGCAACTACTTCGACACCACCAAATGGACCGTGGAGTGGACCATAGGCGGCCAGACCGCCCTGGTGAGCAGATGGAGCAGGCCGCTGCACGCGATGATCGAGGCTTTCATCGGGGCCGGTTTCCGGATAACGGTCATCAGCGAGCCGGATCCTGATCCCGCCGCCCGCGAGATGTTCCCCGAGGCCATCGCGGCCGAGCCGCGCTTCCTGTGCTTCCTGTTCTTCGTCCTGCAGGCCGAGTAGCAACCAGAACGACCTGACCGCTGGAAGCGGTCAGCTGTTCTCGTCGTCGGCCGCTTTCTCGTCGGTGCTCGGGTCACGCAGCGGGCGCAGCCCGGCCGCCGGCGTGCGGGTGAAGGCGTAGCGGCCGAGGAAGTCCAACGCGACTTCCGACGAGAGCCGACCTACGACGGGCTCCGGGCCGCCGAAGCCAAGGACAACAAGGGCGGGCACCGCCCAGCCGTCCCAGCCGACAAGACCGACACCGTCCGCACCGCCTGGCGGACCACGGTGGCCGGGTTGTGCGGGCGGCCGGTCTCCCCCAGGACCTGGAGGGTGTCGTTGTAGGTGTTGCGGAGCACGCCCGCGGTGAACTCCAGCTGGTCCGCCTCCAGGTGCGCCAGGTGTTCGACGATCGCGACGCGGTCCCGGGCCGCATAGGCGCGCATCAGGTCGAGCGCCCGCCACGCGGCCTCGTTCATCCAAGGGTCGGTGAGGTCCTGGAGGTCCTGGGTGTTCTTCATCGTGTCCCCGTGGTCGATCGGGCGCTGGTGTCCGCCGGTGTTCGGGGGCGGGGCACGGCGGCGACCGCCCCGAGGTCGAGCCGCTTGTCCATGTCCAGACGGAAGGTGCCGTACGGGTTGACGTTGGACCAGAACAGCGCGGTCAGGCCGCGCCGGTCCTCGTCCGAAAGCTTCTTCGCCCACTTCGGCTCGGCCAGGACCTGCTGGAGCAGCAGCGTGTTGACGTGCACGAGGCTGGACTGGAGCAGGTGTAGCGCGAGCATCGACGTCTCGGCGTGCTCCCTGTCCGGGCCGGTCAGGGCACCGTCCTTGCCGTAGTGGAGCACGGTGTTCGCCGAGTTCCAGTTCTCAACGACCTGGAGGCCGCCGTGGATCTCACGGCGCAGGGCGGGGCCGGCCAGGTAGTCGCAGGCGAAGATGGTGCGTACGGCGCGGCCGAGTTCTTCGAGCGCGGCGTAGGTGGGGTGCTTGGGGCCGCCGCGGGTGAAGCGCCGCAGCACCTGCTCAGCCTCCGCCGTCCCCAGGCGCAGGGCGGTGGCGTACTTGACCGTCTGGTCGTACTGCTGCTCGATCAGGTCACAGCGGATCGGACGGGTCAGGGAGCCGCCGAGCGCGGGCCAGCCGGGCGGGGTGTCGTCCGGGCGGTACAGGCGGATGCTGCCGATGTTCTTCAGCCGGGGCAGCAGGCGGAAGCTGAGCAGCTCGGTGAAGGCGAATCCGACGACGCTCGCGCCGTGGGTGTCGACGTAGTTCGACTCGATCTCGGCGTCCGTGCAGTGCCGCAGCAGGCCCTCGATCATCGCCGCGACCTCGGACGACGAACAGCTCTTGAGCTGGGAGTAGATGCAGACGTTCTTCCGCTCCACGTGCCAGTAGATCATCACGCCGTTGCCGCCGTAGCGGGCGTGGTACTCGGTCATGAAATTCGAGGACCAGGACCCGAACTTCTTCGAGTCCGACGCGCACGCGGTGCCCTGCCCCCACCATGCGGCGTCCCGTGCGGCGAACGTGCCGTTGACCATCTTGGTCACTGCGGCGCGCAGGTTGTCGACGGTGATGAAGTGCCGGCGCACGTGCCGCAGCGCGGCCTCGCTCTCGCCGTGCTCGCCGGTCGCCACGATCGCCCGGATGCCCATGTTCGTGCCCAGGGCGAACAGTGCGAGCAGCAGGCGCCGCTGGAGGGTGGCGCGGTCGATGCGCTCGTACGCGGCGACCGAGGAGAACTCGTCGGTGAAGCCGGTCAGGAAGTCGGCGTTCTTCAGCACGTCCAGGAGATCGAGCACGCCCCACCGTTGTACGACCTCGTCCTTCAGGGCCGCCAGGCCGGTGGGCTCGTCCAGCGGCTCCAGCTTCGGCACGGTGATCCACGGCTCGCCCTTGCGGGTGGTGACCTTCACCCCGCCCGCACTGCCGTCCGCGAGCGCCGCCGACAGCCGGTCCAGAGAGTCCGTCATCCGCTGCTTCAGCCCGGCGACGAACTCCCCGGGGTCCTCGGGCCGGCGGATCGCGGCGTAGTGCACGGTACGGGCGGACTCGAAGTCACCGGGCAAGTCGTCCTCCGGGTCGCACCACCGGGCCGCACCCTCGACGTAGATCTCACGGCGCCTGATCGCGTCCCGCACCGCCACCAGCACGCACAGCTCGTACGGGATGCGCTCGGTCCGGCCCTTGTCGTCGACGACCGCCTCGCGCCAGTCCTTGCGTACGACACCGTCGATCGGCACCGCGTCGGACGCGTCGTAGAAGCGGGTCTTGCCGTCGACGCCGGAGAGGATGCCCTCCTTGCCCCGTACCTTCTTCAGCTCCGCCGTCAGCTGTCGCTCGACCCGCCGCTCGGCACGGGCGTTGATCTTGTGGACCAGGGCGACGAGCAGTTCCACCGGGGCGTCGGTGATCTCCGCCTGGCGGGACGCGCACAGGGCGGCCAGCAGGGTGGTCCGTACGTCCTCGCCCGCATCCCGGAAGTCCGAGGGGTACATCTTGATCGCCCGCGCCCGCCACGCGGTCACCAGCTTCTCCGAGCAGTTCGCGAACGTCCCGTCCGGCAGACCGAGTTGCCGTACGGCGGTCAAGCTTGACGATCTCCGTCGGCAGCGAGTCCAGCCCCACCGCGCCCGGGTCCCGCTTCAGCGAGGCCGGCAGCGCGGTGCCGTCCTCGTTGCCCTCCACGACCAGCGCCAGGAGGCGGTCGGCGCACACCTCGCCCAGACGCGCGACGGTCTGCGCGCAGAAGACGCGGTCCGCCCGTGCCCGTGCCGTGGCCACGATCCGCTCGACACGGCCCGGGGGGCTCGATGCGGTCACTGCGGCACTGCACGAGCAGGGGGCCTCGCGCAACCGGTCCTCCACCAGTTCCACCGGGCAGACGTCATCGGCGAGCCAGGCGGTCAGCCGTTCCTCGTCCGCGCGGGTCGCGGGGCGGAACCCGAGGGCCTCGCGGATCTGCGTACGGTGCCCCTTCGCCGAGCGGGACGACAGGTCGTACTTCGCCAAGTCCTCCGCCGACACCTGGACGACGTCGGCCACGTAGTCGACCGCGGCTTGCGGGAACTCCTCCACGAACTGGGGGAACCGGCCTTCCAGCTCGAAGAACTTCAGCATCAGCACGAAGCCGAGCCGGGTCGGACCGGACTTGTTCGCCACCAGGTCCCAGTCACTGCCTACCGGCGTCCGGCACGCCACCACGTCCTCGGAGGACCACTCCTGACGCATGAACGCTCCCCCCTCCGCCGACAATACGTTCGGCCTAACGAGGTGGCCGACCACGAGGCAACGGGCCCGGACAAGGGAGCGACGGCTACTTTGCACCGTGGGTCAGAGATAGGAGACCTGGGCGCGGTAGCTACGAAAGATGGCTGCGCAAATGACGAAAGTTGACTCCGTGGCTTGATCCGAACGGTGCCCGGACGAGGTCGAAGTCCCGCCGTTCGTAGGGAACTTGGACACAAGGTAAAGAGTTCGCAAAGAACCTTTGGTCTCCTCTGCCTCAGTCGTCACTCGCGCCTCTAGGGTCCGGTCACCCGGCCCGTTTCCCACCGGTCGCCGTGACCCGACGGTTGGTGGGAGCAGGCGTCGGGTTTCTGCCGAAACTGCTCGACGTCGTGGGCGCAAAACGGCACCACAGCACCCTGATCGGCGTCGCTTCGCGTCCGGAACCATCTTCCGGGCGGAGGGGAGACCATCTTGAGTCGAGCGATACCCGGGCGCGGCGGTACACCGCCGCGAGCCATCCGGCGATTGCGTGGCCCGATGACGCTACTGTCCGTTTCGCTCCTCGCGGTCACGGGACTGACCGCGGCACCGGGCATCACGTCGTCCGCAGCCGCCGCGCGTGTGGACACCACCAAAGCCGTATGGAATCCCGGCCCCGAGGATCAATACTTCAACCCCGTCGAGGCCGAGATCGGTCCCGACGGCCGCGTCGATGCGGCAGCGACCGCCGCCGACAAGGCCCGCAAGGCCAAGGCGGGCGGCGGCAGCAAGGAACGCGAGGGCAACCCTCGCGCCGCATCGCAACTGCGGCTTCTGGAGGCCGAAGCCCAGCGCACGGGCAAGAGCCCGGAGCAACTCAAGGCGGAAAAGGCCGGCTTGGCGCCAGGTGCCAAGCAGGATGCCAAACTGTTGACGGTTCTCGTCGAGTTCAACGAGAAAGCCAACGACGATTTCTCCGGCTTCAACCGCAGGGCGAGCGTCACCGACGCCTCCTGCGTGGTGGAACCGCCGGGCACGATCAAGAACGGCCCACTGCACAACGAGATTCCGGACCCGGCACTCACCGGGAACGACAACAACACGCCGTGGGTCAAGGACTTCAGCCCGGAACACTTCAACAAGATGCTCTACACCAAGCAGGGCATCACCGAACGCATGCGTCCGGACCTGACCGGTCCCGACGGCAAGCCGGGCATCGACGTCTCCGGCTACACGATGAAGAACATGTACGAGGAGATGTCGGGCGGCAAGTACACCGTGTCCGGCACCGCCACCCCGTGGATCAAGGTGCCGCACTCCGAGGCGTGGTACGGCGCCGGCCGCTGCGGCAAGCGTGAGCAGGACATGGGCGGCCACCCGAACAACCCGGGCGGCGCGGAGACGCTCGCCACCGACGCGGTGAACGAACTCGCGCGCAGTCAGCCCAACTTCCCGTGGGCCGACTACGACAAGGAGGACACCGGCGACGCGGACGGCGACGGCAACACGCAGGAGCCGGACGGCGTGGTGGACCACCTGGTCCTGGTGCACTCGGGCAAGGACAAGTCCACCGGCGGCGGCGCCGAGGGCTCGTACGCCATCTGGGCGCACTCCAGCGCCGTGGCGGGCGGCTACACGGTCCCCGGGACCCAACTGAAGGTTTCCAACTACATCGTGCAGCCGGAGGACTCCGGCGTGGGCGTGTTCGCCCACGAATACGGCCACGACCTCGGTCTGCCGGACCTGTACGACAACTTCAGCAGCACTCCCGGCGGTGCCTCGGACGTCAACTTCTGGGACCTGATGGCGAACGGATCGCACTCCGGTCCGCTGTTCCAGTCGATGCCCGCGCACATGAGCGCGTGGTCCAAGTACACGCTGGGCTGGTTGACGCCGGAGATCCTGAAGGTGGGCGACCGGCCCGCACTGGCCACGCTGGGACAGGCGGCCAAGACCCCCAGGGGCACCAAGCAGGCCGTCCGGGTGAACCTGCCGGACCAGGTGACCAGGTTCAGCACGCCGCACAGCGGCGCCAAGGCGTGGTACTCCAGCAACGACCAGGACTGGGCCGACGTCAAGTTGGCCCGCGACATCGCCGTTCCGGCGGGCTCCGACGTGAAGTTCCAGTGGTGGACCGACTACGCCCTGGAGGAGGACTGGGACTTCGGCTTCGTCGAGGTGTCCACCGACGGTGGCACCACCTGGACGCAACTGGAGGTTCGCAACGAGGCCGGCGCGCTCGTGTCGACCCCGCCGGACTACCCGGACCCGAACGGGAACCTGCGACGGTTCCGCAAGAGCACCGGGTTGACCGGCAGCAGCAACGGTTGGCGCCACGACCAGGTGAACCTGACGCCGTACGCCGGGCAGAACATCAAGTTGCGGCTCGGCGTCGACACGGACGCGGCGACGCAGGAGAAGGGCTGGGTCGCGGACGACTTCGCGCTCACCAACGGCGCGACCACGGTGTGGTCGGACGACGTCGAGGGGGCCGACGACAACGGCTGGACCGCGCAGGGCGGTTCGGTCGGCGCGGGCACCAAGGGCGCCGGCTGGGTCAAGTCCGACGGAACGTTCAGCCGCGAGCGGTACTACCTGCTCGAGTGGCGCAACATGTCCGGCTTCGACCAGGGCCTGAAGTACACCTACACGTTCGGCGAGAGCGGCAAGCGCGAGAAGCTCGCGTACAACGCGCCGGGTCTGCTGGTGTGGCTGCGGGACACCTCGTACCCGAACAACGGTGTGCTCGACAACATCGACAAGTCCCCGTCGTGGGGCGCCAAGGGCGAGTTGCTCCTGGTCGACGCGAACCCGAACCCCTACCGGTTCCCGGACGCGCCGTCCAACTCGGCCGCCAACCTCGAACCCCGAGTGCAGTCGGCGAACGCGGCGTTCAGCTTCAAGGACACCGCCGGGTTCCGGGCCTGCCGTCGGGCGGGCGACCACTGCGCGACCTTCGCCAAGCAGGAGCCGGTGCGGTTCTTCTCCGACTCGCTCGGCTACGCGCCGGGTGCGGAGGCCAACGCGACCGGCTTCGGCGCCAAGGACGTCACCGGCTCGACGGTGATCCCGGCGCGGGCCCCGTACTCGACCCGGGTGACCAAGACGGACGGTTCGCCGGACTACGCGAACTACGGCAAGCCGTTCTTCTCCTCGGTGCTCGGTTCCGGAAACCCCGGCTGGGACAAGGCGTACGGCGTGACGGTGTTCCCGGTCTACCCGCTGTCGGGTGACAAGGGCGCCGTCGTGTGGATCGTGCCCGCGCGCAAGTAACCGCGCAGGCACGGTAGTTCCGCCGGCACGGTCGCCGCGCCGGCACGGACGCGAGGACGGGTGCGACATCGGCCCCCACGACCCGGTCGTGGGGGCCGACGCACGCCTGGATCCACCGCGGGCGCACGTGCGGCAGTCGGTCAGGGAGCCTCGGGCGTGCTCGACGGGTGGCGGCGCAGGAACGTCTCGACGAGGCGGTCGGTGAAGGCGTGGTCGACCGGGTCGGCGGTCACCAGGACGCGGTAGTAGAGCGGGCCCACGAGCTGGTCGGTCTCGGTCGCGATGTCGAGGTCGGCGGGCAACCGGCCGCTGTGCACCGCGCGTTCGAGCGACAGGTGGTCGCGGCGACGTTGTGGGTCGAGCCAGCGGGCGCGGAAGTCGACGGCGAAGGCCGGATCGTGCTGGGCCTGGGCGATCAGCGCCCGGAAGACGGCGCCGGAGTCGGACTCGGCGAGGAAGTGCGCCAGTCGCCGCAGGTAGTCCCGCAGATCGTGGGCGAGGTCCCCGGAGTCGGGCGGGGTCAGGTCCTCGGCGGCGTCCTGGAGGAAGGCGTCCAGCAGGACGTCGGTCTTGGTGCTCCACCAACGGTAGATGGTCTGCTTGGCCACGCCGGCCCGGCCGGCGATGCCCTCCATCGTGACGCCGGCGAAGCCCTTCTCGGCGAGCAGGTCGTCGGCCGCCTCCAACACCGCCAGCCGGGCCTGTTCGCTGCGGCCGTGCCGGTTGCCGTGGTGTTGTCGTGCGGATCCGCCGGCGCCGTCCACCTCGACGTCTCGTGTCCCGGATGCCATCTCGCCTGCCCCTGTCGTCTTGTCTGCCACGGGGGAGGGTATTGCATCTTGATTCAACGCAACGTTGCGTCTACTCTAGAATCCATGACATACACCAACACGCTTGCCGACCCCCGAGTACGGGCGACCCTCGACCGAATGTTCGAGCAGGCCGAACGGGACGACGAGGTCGCCGCGCGCCTGGCCGCGGAAGTGCCCGGCGGATTCGGGCGGTTGTCGCCCCGGGAGCACGCCGACGCCGCGGCGGAGATCTACATGCCGATCTCCGCCGACGGCGGGGCCCTGCTCTACAACCTGGTCCGCGCCGTCCGCCCGAACACGGTGGTCGAATTCGGCATGTCCTTCGGCATCTCCACGCTGTACCTGGCCGCGGCCGTCCGCGACAACGGCACCGGCCGGGTGGTGACCACCGAACTCAGCAAGGACAAGATCGCCGCGGCGCGCCGCACCTTCGTCGAGACCGGTCTGGACGATGTGATCACCGTGCTGGAGGGAGACGCCCTGGAGACCCTCGGCGAGCTGACCGTGCCCGCCGACTTCGTGCTGCTGGACGGCTGGAAGGACCTGTGCCTGCCGGTCCTGCGACTGCTCGAACCGCAGCTCTGCCGCGGCACCCTCGTCGTGGCCGACGACATCGTCCTGGAGGGTCTTCGGCCCTACCTGGACTACGTCCGCGATCCGGAGAACGGCTATCACAACGTGAGCTTCCCGATCGAGGACGGCATGGAGATCAGCGTGCGCCTGTGAGCGAGGCGACCGCCGGCCGGTATCGGATCAGGCGGGCAGGGCGTCGACGGTGGGGACGACGACGCCGAACAGGTCGGTGATGGTGGTCAGCGCGGCGGCCTGGAGGCCCGCGGCGGGCAACACCGTGCCGTCGGGGGCGGCGAGCGCGCGAGTGGCGGTGGCCTCGGCGACGACGGTGGGGCGGTAGCCGAGATTGAAGGCGCCCTGGGCCGTGTAGTTGACGCACATGTGGGTCATGAAGCCGGCGATGATCAGATCCTTGTTGCTGCCCGGTGCGGCGCCCAGGTCGGTCAGGACGCGCACCAACTCGGTACGGTGGAACGAGTCGGGGAACTCCTTGACCACGACCGATTCGCCCTCCACCGGGGCGACTTCGTCGCTGATGGCGCCGATGTGGGCGCGGATGTCGTATGGCGTGTTCGCGCCGCCGTCGTTGAGCACGTGCACCACCGGGGTGCCTGCGGCGCGGGCGCGGGCCAACAGCCGGGCGCCGGCGGCGAGGGCCTGCTCGGCGCCGTCCAGGGCCATCACGCCGGTGCGGTAGGTGTTCTGGAAGTCGACCATGATCAGCACCGAGTCGGCCTGCCCGGGCGGCTCGTTGTCCAGGCCGATGACATCGCGCAGGGTCGTGGAGGGCTGGTTCGTGCTCATGGGCGAGTGCCTTTCGTCGGGGTTGTGGGCAGGGCGGAGTCGTCCGTCCTGCCCGGAAAATGCGCAGCGGATCGCGGTGGGTCGGCCGGGTCAGTCGGTCCGGGTTCGAAAGCGTCGGCGGTACGCGGCCGGGGTGATCGCCAGTTGCCGCCGGAACGCCCGGTGCAGGGTCTCCGCCGAGCCGAGCCCGGCGGCGCCGGCGACCCGGTCGAGCGGGTCGTCGGTGGTCTCCAGGAGGCGTCGGGCCACCTCGACCCGGGCGGCTTCGACGTAGGCCGCCGGACCGACGCCGGTCTCCTGCTTGAAGACGCGGGCGAACTGCCGTTCGCTCAGGCACATCCGGGCGGCCAGCACCTCCGCGGACAGGTCCCGGTCCAGGTGGTCGGCGATCCACAGCCGCAACTCGTCGATGTCCCGGCGGCCGGTGGCGGGCCGACTCAGGGGTACGGAGAACTGGCTCTGCCCGCCCTGCCGCTTGAGGTACATCACCAACTGTCGGGCCACCGCGAGGGCCACCTCCTCGCCCCGGTCCTCCGCCACCAGCGCGAGCGAGAGATCCAGGCAGGCGCTGATCCCGGCGCCGGTCCACAACCGGCCGCAGTCGGTGCGCAGGAAGATCGGGTCCGGGTCGACCGTGACGGCCGGATGCTCGGCGGCGAGTTGGGCCGACGTCGACCAGTGCGTGGTCGCCGTCCGCCCGTCCAGCAGGCCCGCCGCCGCCAGCACGTGCGCGCCGACACAGACCGACGCCACCCGCCGGGCGTGTCCGGCGGTCTCCTTGACCCAGGCCACGACATCGGGATCGACCAGGGCCACCGGACCGTCGTCGGTGTTCTCCACCGCGCCCGGGACCAGCAGCGTGTCCACGTCGTCGCCGACCTCGTCGAAGGCCAGGTCGGCCAGCAGCCGCACCCCCGCCGACGTGCGTACCGCGCCGGCGGCCGGCCCGGCGAGGCGGACCCGGTATTCGGCGCGGCCCTCGGTCTCCAGGTTGGCCAGCGCGAAGACCTCGGCCGGGCCGGTGACGTCGAGGAGATCGACATCGGGGAAGACCGCGATGACGACCCGGTGGGGAAGGGGCATGAGCCCATCCTCACCGCCGCCACCGATGACCGCAATGACGCCCTCCTGTCACATTCGGACATCGTGGCGGGCGGCCGAGCGAGCCGGTGACGGGGCACGCGGCCCCTCAGTCGAACTCGTTCGGGTCTCCCGTCCGGATCAGGTCCGCCAACAGGTCGTCGTCGTGGAAGGCGTCGCGCAGGATCGCGCCGAGCGCACGCAGGGCGTCGGGGTCGGTGCCGTAGGCGACGAACATGCTTCCCTCGGGGTCGTACCGGAACCGGTCGGCCAATTCGGGCGCACGATTGCGCACCACCGAGCGGGCCACCCCCTCCCAGCCGTAGCCGTGGGAGCACTGCCCGTTGCGCTCGAAGACCGCCATCACGCGCGGGTCGGCGAGGTCGCTCAGCAGCAGACTGTAGGAACCCGGGGTGTGGTCGGACTCGAAAAACATCAGTGGAGCGTACGTCTCTCGATCGGTCATGCCCGGACCATAGAGGGTCACCACGACAGGGACCGGGCATGGGTCGGCCGCGGCAGTGGCAGGGCGGTGGCGGGGCGTGCTCAGTCCAGGGGTCCCGTCGGCGGGGGGCGGAGCGGCAGGCCGCCGGTGCCGATCAGGGCGCGGTCTCCCAAGGGCGCGTCGAGGGTGATCGCAACGGTGCGCGAGGCCGCCATCAGGGGGCATCCGACCCGCCGGCCGTCGCGGTCGACCGTCGGCCCGGGTTTGCGAATGGCGACCACCGCCACGGCGACGACCCGGTCGCGCTGGACCACCACCGCCCGGTAGTCGCTGCCGCACGGACCCGGCCCGTCCGGCGCACCGCCGAACCCGACGGTCACCGTGCGGCCGTCCGCGCCCACGGTCGCGGTGTCCGCACTGTCGAGCGGGTGGCCGGGGGTCGGCCACGGGTCGTCGGTGACCGCGGGGCCGATCACCCGGACCGAGGTGTCCGCGAACGCGAGCTCCCACGCCGGGACGGTCGCGGGGCCCTCGGTGGTCTGCACGGTTCGGGTCGTCGCGGACACGGAAGTGACGGTCAGCCGGGGCGCTTCCGCCGTTCCGCACCGGGACCTCAGCTCGGTCGGCACGGACCTGCCGTAGCCCTGGAGCGGAGCCGTGGCCGGGCGGCGCTGGACGACCCCGTCCACCCAGCGCACCTCGCCGTCCGGCGGAGTCGGCGGCAACACCCCGGACGCGGGCGGCGCGAAGCAGCCGTCGCCGAGCGAGACCTTGAAGGCGTGGTTGTTCGGCTCCCAGTCGCCGAGCTGGACGGGCAGGCCGCCGCGGACCAGCAACGGGCGCGGTTTGTCCGCCGCACGATCGGCCTCCCAGCGGTCGGCGGCCGCTTCCGCGTCCCGCTGCGCCCGCGCGCCGGCCTCGGCCGATTCGTCGCCGGTCTGCCCCGGAGGGCGCCCGGCGGAGACGTCGCCGTCCCGTTCCGCACCGCACCCGGCCACGGCGGTGGCGAACAGCGCGATCACGAGAGTGCGGACAAGTCGTGGTGCGGGAACGGACACGGGTCCACCTCCCCAACGCCGCGCTCCCTGCGCGGCGCCGGTGTGACGCAGCACCCGCCGGCCCGGTTCCGCCGCACGGGCCGGACGGTGGACGGTGGCGCCGCGGCGCCCACCCCGGGGTGAACCGCCGCACAGCGGACATCGCCATCGGAGACACCCCGAAGGGCCATCGGGCGTGTGCCTATTGTTGTCCCCGCGTACGAAAAAGGAACGCATCGGTTCCGTCCCACAGAGGTGACCCACACGTGACGACGCACTCCCGCAGGAGCCTGGGCCGCGTACTCGAGGACTTCGGCCCCACCCTCCTCGACCTGATCCACGGCGACCCGGACACCGTGGAGGAGATCGGCGGGGTGGTCATCCACGATCCGCACGACGAACCGCAATACCCGCCGCACGCCGTGGTCCTGGGCCCCGCCGTGCACGGCGCCGCCGAGATCACCGGCCTGCTGGACACGCTCGGCACACACCGGGTCGCCGCGCTCATCGTCCGGGGACCGGTCGAACCCGACCCCGAGGTCGCCACCGCCGCCGCACGTGCGGGGGTGGCGCTGCTGGCGCTGACCCGAGGTGCGTCCTGGGCCCAACTCGCGGCGTTGTTGCGCACGTTGCTCACCGAAGGCGACATCGGCGAGGCCGGCACCCAGACCCTGGGCGGCATCCCCTCGGGAGACCTGTTCGCGCTCGCCAACGCGGTGGCCACCCTCCTGGACGCACCGGTCACCATCGAGGACCGCCGCTCCCACGTCCTCGCCTTCTCCGGCCGACAGGACGAGGCCGACCCCTCCCGCGTGGCCACCATCCTCGCCCGTCGAGTGCCCGAGGAATACCTGCGCATCATGGCCGCCCGCGGCGTCTTCAAGGAGCTGTACCGCAGCCGGGAACCGGTGTTCTTCGCCCCGGCCACCCTCGACGAGGGCGAACTCGGCCTCTTCCGGGTGGCGATCGTCATCCGGGCGGGCGACGAGATCCTCGGTTCGATCTGGGCCGCCGTGCGCGAGCCGCTCAGCCCCGAACGCGCCGCGGCGTTCCGCGAGGCCGCCGAACTCGCGGCCCTGCACCTGCTGCGCCACCGCGCCGGCGCCGACTTCGAGCACCGACTGCGCGCCGACCTGGTCACCACCGTGCTGGGCGGCGGCCCCGGGGCGGTCGACGCCCTGGATCGCCTGGGCCTGGTCCACGAGCCCACGGTGGTCCTGGCCCTGGGCCTGGCCCCCGGGGCGGGCGTGGACCACGCGCAACTGACCGCCGAACGGCAGCGGCTGGCCGGCGCCCTGGCGATCCACCTCAACGCCGTGCAACCGCGCTCCGCCGTCGCCCTCCTGGGCGACGTCGCCTACGCCGTCCTGCCCGCACCGGGCGAGCCGGTCGACGGCCGCGAGCGCACCGTGCAGATCGCCACGAACTTCCTGGAGCGCACCGGCGATCGGGTGAAGGCGCTGATCGGCATCGGCTCGATCGCCAAGGAACCCGACGCGCTGCGCCGCTCCCGCACCAATGCGGACCGTGCCCTGCGGGTGCTCGCCGGCGGACACGTGCCCCGGCGGGTCGCCTCGATAGCCGACGTCTACATCGACGCCCTGCTCCTGGAGGTACGCGACCTCGCCGTGGCCAACGGCGACGAACTCGTCGGCCCGCTCGCCCGACTCGTCGCCTACGACGCCAAACACAACACCAGCCTGGTCGATACGCTGCGGTCGTGGCTGGACGCCTTCGGCGACGTGACCTCCGCGTCGGCGAGCATGTTCGTGCACCCCAACACCTTCCGCTACCGGATGCGTCGGATGACCGAGGTCGGCCGGATCGACCTGCAGGATCCGGCGGCGCGTTTCGCCGTCCAGCTGCAACTGCGCCTGATGAGCCCGCGGCCGGGCGGCGACCCGGCCCGCGAGACCGGCGATCCGGCGCCGGCCGCGGGCCGGGTCGAGGGGTAGGCGGCCGGGGTCCGGCGCGTCGTTCAGGCGGTGGATCGGGTGATGGTGACCTTGAGGTGTTTCATGATCGGCTGATCGCTCTGGGTGCTGTAGTCGCCGATCGCGCACAGCACGTTCATCTCGGGCATGTAGCCGGCCGCGCAGCCGCGCGGGATGTCGTAGGGAACGGCCAGATAGCCGGACAGGGTGCGGGTGCCGCCGTCCCGGGCGGTGCTGGTGATGTCGACCGGGTCGAACTCGCGGACGCCGCGCTCGTGCATGTCGTCCCGGTGCATGAAGACCAGGGTGCGCAGGTTCGTGATGCCGCGGTAGCGGTCGTTGTCGGAGTAGATCGTGGTGTTCCACTGGTCGTGCGAACGCATGGTGCCCAGGGCCAGGGTGCCGGGGGCGGGGACGACGTCCGGCAGTGCGGCGGTGGAGAACTCCGCACGGCCGGACGGGGTCAGGAAGACGAGTTCGCGGGCGGGCTGCTTGATCCGGAACCCGAGCGGCAGGCGCACCCGGCGGTTGAAGTCCTCGAAGCCGTCCAGGGCTCGGGCCATGGTGTCGCGGATGCGGTCGTAGTCCTCGACGTACCACTCCCAGCGGGTCTCGCTGCCGGGCAGCGCGGCGCGGGCGATGCCGGCGATGATGGCGGGCTCGGAGAGCAGTTGGGGTGAGGCGGGCTTCTTCATGCCGACGGACAGGTGGACCATGCTCATCGAGTCCTCGACCGAGGTGCTCTGCACGCCGCCGCGTTGCGCGTCCTTCTCGGTGCGGCCCAGGCACGGCAGGATCAGCGCCCGGCGGCCGTGCACGAGGTGGCTGCGGTTGAGTTTGGTGCTGACGTGCACGGTGAGTGCGCAGGCGCGCAGGCCGGCGTGGGTGTACGGGGTGTCGGGGGCGGCGAGGGCGAAGTTGCCGCCCATGCCGACGAACACCTCGATCCGGCCGAGCCGCATCGCCTCGATCGTGGCCACCGTGTCCAGGCCGGGCTCGCGGGGCGGCGTGATCCGACAGGCGTCGGCGAGGCGGTCCAGGAAGGCGTCGGTGGGGCGGTGGTCGATGCCGCACGTGCGATTGCCCTGGACGTTGCTGTGGCCGCGCACCGGGCAGGGCCCGGCGCCCTCGCGCCCCAGGTTTCCGCGCAACAGCAGCAGGTTGACGATCTCGCGGACCGTGTCGACGCCGTGCTCGTGCTGGGTGATGCCCAGGCACCAACTGAAGATGCTGCGATCGGCCTCGCGGTACACCCGGGCCGCCCGGCGGATCCGGGCCTGATCGAGTCCGCTCTGGCGCTCGATCTCGTCCCACGACGTGCGTTCGCACAACGCGCGGTACTCCTCGAACCCCGACGTGTGCCGGTCGAGGAATTCCCGATCCAGCGCCTTGGGGTCGGTGGGGGCCTGTTCGAGGATGGTCTTGGCCATGCCGCGCAGCAGGGCCATGTCGCCGCCGATCCGCGGTTGCAGGTTCAGGCTGCTGGTCCTCGTCGACTTGAACAGGGCCATGTCGACGAACTCGTGGGGCACGATGGTGCGGGTGGCGGCGGCCTCGACGAGCGGGTTGACGTGTACGATCCGGGCGCCGCGGCGATGGGCCTCGGCGAGCGCGGTGAGCATCCGCGGTGCGTTGGAGGCGGCGTTGACGCCCAGGATGAACAGCGCGTCCGTGCTCTCCCAGTCCTTGAGGTCCACGGTGCCCTTGCCGGTGCCCAGCGCCGCCCTCAGGGCTCGGCCGCTGGCCTCGTGGCACATGT
Source organism: Embleya sp. NPDC059213 (assembly GCF_042754445.1). NCBI lineage: Bacteria > Bacillati > Actinomycetota > Actinomycetes > Kitasatosporales > Streptomycetaceae > Embleya > Embleya sp. NPDC059213. The sequence continues at coordinate 13,954 of NZ_JBHZAV010000091.1, read as the reverse complement.
TGGAGCAGTCGGGCAGGTTGTTCGTACCGAGTTCGCGGGCCATCAACTGGTAGAGGAAGGTGGCCTCGTTGCCGAGCCGGCCGGAGGTGTAGAAGGCGGCCCGATTCGGGTCGTCCAGCTCGCGCAGGGCGCGGCCGACCAGCTCGAAGGCGTCCTTCCAGGCGATCGGGACGTAGTGGTCCGACTCGGGGTCGTACACCATCGGCTCGGTCAGCCGGCCCTGGTTCTCCAGCGCGAAGTCGCTCCAGCCCGCCAGTTCGGTCACCGTGTGCGCGGCGAAGAACTCGCGGCCGACCCGCTTGCGGGTCATCTCCCACGTGACGTGCTTGATGCCGTTCTCGCAGATGTCCAGGTGCAGGCCCTTGGTGTCGTCCGGCCAGGCGCACCCGGGGCAGTCGAAGCCGCCGTTCTCGTGGTTCATCCGCATGATCGCCCGCGATCCGTCGACCACGGCACGCTCACCCAGCAGGAGACGGGTCACACTCCTGGCGGCACCCCACCCCGCGGCGGGGTGTCGGTAGGGCCGAAACCGCGGGGGCTCCTTCGGCGTGGGACCCACGTCCGGTTCGGCCCGGTCCTGCTGCGGGTCCTCGGAGGCGTTCACGACCGTCACCTTCCGCCGTCGGGCGCGCCGACACGCGGCGACCATGTCGAGGCCGCGGGGCAACCGACCTCCACCGCCGAGTCTCGATCACGGGTGGAGGATCGGCTACCGCTGACGGCCGCCCGGGGCGATGGCCGGGCGAGCCCCGACGACGTGGGGCGATCCGGGTCAGTAGGCGCGGGCGACCACGGCGATGTTGCCCGGCTGGTCGTCGCGGTCGGGAACGGAGCCGTCCGCGGCGATCAGGCACCGGACGGACACGCCCTGCTCGGCGAGCCGCGCCTCGCCCTCCGGGCCGAGGTCGGCCCACGGGATGCGGGCCCAGCCGGTGCCCGCCGCCTCCGCAGCCTCCTCGATCGTGCGCACCTCGACCTCGCGGCCGATGCGGCGCTCGCGGGCCTGGGCCAGCAGCAGGGCCTGGTCCTCCACCAGCGCCGCGGGCACGAGTTCGGCCAGTCCCGCGATCGCCACCGGCTCCTTGCCGCCGGCGATCCGACGGATCAGCACGGCGGTACCGGCGGCCAGGTCGCGAGGCCCGACGTCGATCCGGATCGGCACGCCCTTGAGCTCCCAGTCGATCGCGCGCCGCCCGAACGGCGTGTCCGTACGGTCGTCGACGTGGACCCGGACACCGGCCGCCGTCAGCCGGTCGCCGATCGCGCGCACCTCCGCCACGACCGCGTCGTCGCCCTTCACCGCGACGACCACCACCTGGATGGGCGCCAGGCGCGGCGGCACCCGCAGGCCGTCGTCGTCCCCGTGCATCATCACCAGCGCGCCGATCATCCGGGTGGTGGAGCCCCACGAGGTCTGCCAGACGTACTCCTGGCGGCCGTCCTCGGCGAGATAGCGCGTCTCGAAGGCCCTGGCGAAGTTCTGGCCCAGCTCGTGACTGGTGCCCAACTGGAGGGCCTTGCCGTCGCCCATCATGCCTTCGAGGGTGAGCGTGTTGATCGCGCCGGCGAAGCGTTCCCGGACCGTCTTGCGCCCCGGGATCACGTCCATCGCCAGGACGTTCTCCATGAAGTCGGCGTAGACGTCGCGGTGGATGCGCGCGGCGTAGGCCCGGGCGTCCTCGCGGGTGGCGTGTGCGGTGTGGCCTTCCTGCCACAGGAATTCCGTGGTGCGCAGGAACACCCGCGGACGCAACTCCCAACGCACCACGTTGGCCCACTGGTTGATCAGCAGGGGCAGGTCGCGGTAGCTCTGCACCCACTTGGCGAAGTATTCGTTGACGATCGTCTCGGAGGTGGGTCGGATGACGACCGGCTCGTCCAGTCCCTTGCCGCCGCCGTGCGTGACCACGGCGAGTTCGGGGGCGAAACCCTCGACGTGCTCGGCTTCCCTGGTCAGGTAGGACTGCGGGATCAGGAGCGGGAAGTACGCGTTCGCCGCGCCCGCCGCCTTGATCCGGGCGTCCATCTCCTGCTGCATGTGCTCCCACAGGCTGTACCCGTACGGTCGGATGACCATGGTGCCGCGCACCGGACCGTTGTCGGCCAGTTCGGCCTTGGCGACCACGTCTTGGTACCAGCGGGGGAAGTCGTCCGCCCGGGGGGTGAGCACAGGAGCCTTTGACATGCAGCGGATGCTAGGACGCGGGTCGGGCCGCGCGCCAATCGATATTGCCCGTCGCGGCCGGTCCGCGAGCGGGCTCGTCTTCGCGGCGTGCGGCCCGAAACCCGCAGGTCGCGGGCCGCACGTCGGTGTCGGTTCAGCGGGGGTTCCGCTCCGGGGTCGGGGCCAGCGGGCCGAGGCTTCCGGGGTAGAGGTACTCGTCCTGCGGGACGGTGGTGCCGTGTGCCCAGGCGTCGAAGAAGCCGGTGAGGTCCGGCCGGCCGGAGACCTTCTTCGCGAGTGCCTCGAACTGCGGCCAGGAGGCGTTGCCGTAGCGGTGCTCCTGTTGCCACTGCCGGAGCGTGCCGAAGAAGGCGTCGTCCCCGACGGTCCGCCGCAGCGCGTGCATCATCATCGACCCCTTGAAGTACAGGGCCGAGTGCAACTCCTTTCCCTGGCCCGGGTCGTAGAGCCGCACGCTCCAGAAGTCGGGGTCCTGCCGGCTCTGTTCGAGCATGGCCGGATAGAAGCCGGTGTCCAGGTCGGCACCGCCCTTCTCGTCCCACAGTTGGTTGGCGTACTGGGCGACGCACTCGGCCAGACAACCGTCCCGCCAGTCGGTGAACGAGACGTTGTTGCCGAACCACTGATGGGTGTACTCGTGCACCAGCCCGGAGTCGAACACCGCCCCGACGTAGGTCGGTCGGCTCTGCGTCTCGATCGCGGCGCCGCCGTCGGGCGCGGCGGGATCGCCGTTGACGGCGAGCAGGCCGGCCGAGGAGAACGGATACGGGCCGAACCTGCTCGCCAGGAAGTCGATGATCTCCGGCAACAGCGCCTCGGTGCCGGGATCGATCGCGATGCCGGGGCTGTACGCGTTGATCACCGGGGTGCCGTCGGCCAGTTGCGAGGTGCGCACGGTGAACCTGTCGATGGCGATGGTGCTCAGATACGTGGCGAGCGGCCGATCCTCGTACCAGCGGTAGGACTTCCAACCCTGGCCGGCGGAAGTCGTGGGTCCGGGGCGGCCGTTGCCGATCACCGTCCAGGTGTCGGGGACCGTCGCGGTGAGCCGGAACGTCGCCTTGTCGGACGGGTGGTCGTTGGCCGGGTACCACGCGGTGGCGGAGTGCGGCTCGCCGGTCACGTTCGCCGCGCCGTCGGGGAGCCGATGCCAGCTCTTGCCGACGGGTGTGCCGGAGTAGCGGACCCGGACGGCGAACCTCGCGCCCTTGGCGATCCGGCGGGCCGGGGTGATCACCAACTCGTGGGCGCCGCTGCGGGAGAAGCTCTTCGCGGGGACGCCGTCGACGGTGACCGAGCCGACCTCGAAGCCCTCCAGGTCCAGATCGAACCGGTCCAGCCGGCCGGTGGCCCTGGCGGTCACCGTGGTGTCCCCGCTCAGGTGGTCGGGGCGAGCCGGGTCGTAGACCACCCGGACGTCGTAGTCGGCGACGTCGTAGCCGGAGTTCCCGTCCTCGGGAAAGTACGGGTCTCCCACCCCGGATCCGCCGGCTCCGGTGCCGGCGGCCGAGGAGGGCGCCGCGGTCAGCAGCATGGTGCCTGCCAGCAGGCCCACCAGCGCGGGATGGTGGCGCCCTCTCGTGGTGCTGTTCGTGCTGCGCATGTGTCGTGTTCCTGCCCGTCCTGGTAGCGGTGGCCGCGGTCGGTGCTCAGCGGGTGGCGAGTTGCCAGGTCACGCCCAGAACGGCGTTCGCGCTGATGGTCTCGGTCCCGGGATCCACGTTGTCGATGCGATCGCAAGCCTCGTGGTAGCAGTCGCCGATGCCGCTGGTGAAGCCGGACACCGGGATCCCGGCCGCGTTGAAGGACACGTGGTCCGAGCCGCCGATGCCGATGTCGAAGGTGGGCAGGGCCCTGGCCGCGAAGAAGGCTTCGAACGCCTCGGTGGCCCGGGGTTCGTCATGGATGACGAGCCACTGCCGGACGTCCTTGCCGCCGGTCATGTCGAAGTTGAGGTAGACGTCGATCTTCCTGCGTTCGGCGGCCGACAGTTCGCTCACGTAGTGCTTGGAGCCGATCAGACCCGGCTCCTCCGCGCCCCACCAGGCGAAGCGCACATGGCGCCGAGGCACGACGCCCGAGCGCGACAGCGCGACGGCGGAGGCGAGGGTGGCGGCCGAGCCGGAGCCGTTGTCGTTCATGCCGGGGCCGGTCGGGACGCTGTCGAGATGGGCGCCGACGAGCACGACGTGGTCGGGGTCGCCGCCGGGCCAATCCGCGACGAGGTTGTAGCCGAGCACGCCGTCGTACCTGAACGGCTGCACGTCGGTGCGGAACCCCGCCCGGTCCAGCACCCCCTTCACATAGGCCAGCGACTGCCGGAAGCCCTTGGTGCCGTGGGCCCGGTTGCCCCCGTTGCGGTCCGCGATCGCCTGCAGGGCCCGCAGGTGCGACATGACCTGCTCCGTGCTCACGACGGGCACCTGTGGTGGCCTCGGCGCCGCCGGCTCGGCCTGCGCCGCGGCGGGCAGGGCGACCAGGGTCACACACAGGCCGACCGCTGCGGCCGTGCGCCGAATCCGACCGGATATCTCCATGCGGGACTCTCTCCTTGAGGGAAGAGGTGGGATGGTCCGGCGAGCAGCCGGAACCCCACAATCCCGTGAAGATGTCAAGGAGTTGTCAGGAACCCGTGGTCGCCCGGTAGGGGACGACCCCGCGGTATCGCACGAGCGTTCCGCCTGCACCGACGCCCTCGATCGAGAACCGTCGGGCGTGCCCGGGGGCACGTGTCCGCGCCCCGCGCCCGGTGGCCAACCTCTCCGCTGGGGGCGGCCGAAATCGGGTGCGGGGGATGGCCTACGCTGCGCTTTCATGTCGATCTTCAAGCGGTTTCGTCGGCCCGGGCGAGACGAACCCTCCGCCGGTCCGGCCTTTGTCGAGGACACCGCGATGCTGGACCTGGAGGTGGCCGCTGCCCGCGACTTCGTCGTGCGGACCGGGCGGTTCGAGCCCGCGACACAACTGCTCGAACAGATCGGGTCGAACTGGGATCGACGCTCGCTCTGCGTGCAGACCCTCGCCGGGAGCGTGCTGACGAATCCCGCGTGGTTCGTGGCCTGGAAGCAGGCACAACCGGACTCGGCCGACCGGCTCGTGGTCGAGGCGCAGGTCGCGGTGGACGCGGCCTGGGAGGCGCGCGGCAGCGGGTGGGCGCGGGACACCAGTGCCGAGGCGTTCGCCGAGTTCGAGCGCATCCTCGAACACGCGGAGCGGGCCTGCCTGATCGCGTGCGAGGCCGCCCCGCAGGACCCGACACCGTGGATCACCCGGCTGTGGGTGACCATCGGTCGAGGCGCCCCGCAGGAGGTGTTCGAGGCCCGCTGGACCGAACTGCTGGCCCGGGACCCGCACAGCCGGTTCGGTCACAACTCCGCCCTCCAATACCTGGCGGCCAAGTGGTACGGCTCGCACGAACGCATGTACGCCTTCGCCCGCGAGGCAGCGGCCGCGGCGCCGACCGGATCGCCGCTGGCACTGTTGGTGCTGCAGGCGCACGTCGAGTACCAACTGCGGGAGAACGACCGGGACTCCGACTTCGACATCGACGCGTTCTGGTTGCACCCCGAGCGGCAGGCCGACCTGGACGCGGCTCTCGCGGCCTACCCCGAGGACGGCGCCGGCCGCAATCCCACCTGGTTGCACGACCTCAGCATCCTGACCTACGCGTTGGCGATGTCGGACCGTTGGATCGACCTCGCGGTGCAATTCGCCGGCGCCAACAACAGCGTCTACCGATATCCCTGGAGCTACAGCCGGAGCTTCCTCGATACCGCGTTCCGCAACGCGCAGGAAGCCCTGGCGCCCTACCGCGACTGAGTCGGCGCCGGGACGCGTTCGAGGATGCCGCCGGCGAAGACGTCGTACAGCGGTAGCGACGTCAGGTGCACGTAGCCGATGTGGCAGTCGCAGATCGCCTTGGGGCACGGCGGTGTCGGGGCGAGCGCGGTACGGAACGAGCCGTCGTAGAGGTTGCCCAGCACCTCCGGTACGAAGTGGCATCGGCGTACCGTGCCTTCGCCGTCGACGGAGACCACCGTGTCGCCCGTGCGGCACGGCACGCCCCGGGACGGGTGCGGGTGCCGACTGAAGCCGAAGTGCGGGTCCAGCGCGGCCCATTGGGCCGCCGCCGAGTCGGTGTAGGTGTGCCCCTCGGCGGCATTGACCCACAGGTATACGTCGGCGGGCAGTTCGTCGCGCAGGCGCCGTGCGGCGGGCAGGTGTTCGGGCAGTCCGACGACACCGACGCTGAGCCGCACGCCGCGTGCGCGCAGGTCGCGGCACCGGTCCAGGAACCGCGGGTAGGGGACCTGGTCGGGGTGGTAGGTGGCCCACAGGGCCAGGCGGGTCGGGTCCGCGGCCTCGGTCCACCGCGGGTGCGCGCTCAGGTTGGTCTGGATGGCCACGCGCTCGACGTGCGGGAGTCGGCTCAACTCGGCGAGCGTACGGCGATACCAACTGCGCACCAGACCTTCGCCCCACGGGGTGAACAGCAGCGACACGCGCTCCGGCGTGTGCGCCACCCAATCCGCGAAGCGGGCCAACGCCGCACGGTCGGCCCGCAGTTGCTCGGGTGTGTCGCGGCGCTTGGCGAACGGACAGTAGCCGCAATCGTAGTCGCACGAGGCCAGCGGACCCCGATACAGGATCGTCAACGGGTCGGCGGACGCGCGGGGTTCGACCAGGTTCAGGGCCGTGCCGACGGGAGGCCGGGTCATCGCGGGTGGTATCCGTGCATCAGGGCGGCGGTCTCCGGCGAGAACAACGCGGGGCCGATCGCGTCGGACCAGGCCAGGCCCTCCTCGGTCAGGCGCACCCCGCTCGCGGAGACGGTCAACAGACCGGCCTCGGCCGCCGGCGTCAGCTCGGCCGCGAAGTCGGCGGCGGCGTCGGTCCCGAAGGCCGCCCGGTAGTCGGCCGCGGCCAGCCCGTCGGCCTGGAGCAGCGAGGTGAGCAGGAACCGCCTGCGGCGCTCGCCGGCATCGAGGCGACAGCCGACCCGGGCGCGGGTGAAGGCGTCCCGATCGAGCGTCACATAGTCGTCGATGATCGCCCGCACCTCGCCGATGCCGACCGCGTAGTCGAACGAGTAGTGCAGGTCCCCGGTGTACGAACGGGCGCCGCAGCCGAGGCCGATCATGCCGTCCCGCTGGCAACTGTAGTCGGATTCGGAGCCGGCGTCGGCGTCGCGCGGCGCGTCCGCGCGGCGGAACATGCGCATCGAGACCTGCTCGTAGCCGGCCTCGCGCAGATGGTCGCGGCCCGCGCGGTAGAGGGCGAGGCGGTCGATGTCCCAGTCCGCACGCGTGACGGCGCGGCGGCCGAGGCCGGTGAGCGGGCGCACGTACAACGGGTAGAGGTATACCTCCTCCGGCCGCCACGCGAGTGCCGCGTCGATCGAGGCCAGCCAACCCGCCCGGGTCTGGCCGTCGATGCCGTAGATGAGGTCGATGTTGAGGATCGGCACCGCGGTGTCGCGGATCGCCGCGAGCGCGGCCTCGACGTCGGCCCGACGTTGCGGGCGCCCCACCGCGCGGGCCTCGGCGTCGTCGAAGGACTGCACGCCGATGCTGACCCGGGTCGTCCCGCGCGCGGCCAGCACCTTCAGCCGCTCCGGGGTCGCCGTCGCCGGGGACGTCTCGACGGACAGCGGGATCGCGTCGAGGTCCGCCCCCATCACGTCCGCGGCGATGTCGAACAGCCGCTCCAGCTCGGGCGCGTCGAGATAGGTGGGGGTGCCGCCACCCACCGCCGCGACCGCGAAACGCGCGTCGGGTATCGCCTCGCGCACGGCGCGCGCCTGGCGTTCGAGCGCGTCCAGGTAGCGCCCGACCAGTTCCGCCGGCGCACCCGTGCGGGTGAACAGGTTGCAGAAACCGCAGCGCATCTCACAGAACGGTATGTGCAGGTAGAGGAACAGCGCGGACTGGTCCCGGCCCCGCCACACATCGGTGAGCGCGGGCTCCGGATCCAGTGGGCGGTACGCGGTCTTGTGCGGATACGAGTAGACGTATCCCGTGTACGGCGACCCGAGCAGCTCTGCCGCCGACGACGAACGCGCGGACGAGGGATCGGTGGTGCCGGGCGACCCCATGGGCGGATGACCTCCGACGACGTGACTGGGTGGTGCGCGAGGCACTCGGATGCCCCGACCCTATGCACGCCGACCGACAGGGCCGCCGGCCGGGTGCCCGGGGGCGAACGCGCGGCCCGCGCGCCGCCCTCGACGCCGCCGCCCGAGACGGAGGCGGTCCGGGCCCGGACGCGCGAGCCGCGTGCCCCCGAGGTCCGCGCGTGCCGCCGAGCGAGTCGCCCGCGCCGTCACCAGTCGCCCGGGTACAGCGTGAACTGCGCGTACGGCACGGTCCACACCACCTCGTGCCCGATGCGGTGCCCGATGTAGCCGTCCTCGCCGTACGCGGTGCCGTGGTCGGACGTCACGATCGCGAAGCACGGGCGACGGCTGCTCATCGCCCGGAAGAGCCGGCCCAGATGCCGGTCCACGTATTCCAGCGCCGCCGCGTGCGTCTCGCGCGAATCGCCGTCGGCGGCCGTCGCGCCGGGCCGGTGGAACCAGTTCGGCTGATGCAGCGCCGCCACGTTGACCAGGAGGAAGAGCCGCTGCTCCGGTTCCAGGGCGGCGACCACCCGCTCCGCGCAGGCGACCTGGGACTCGAACGACGTGGGCGAGGTGACGCCCAGTTCGGGGGCCCAGTGGCTTTCCGCGAACAGGCCGGGCAGTACCGAGCCGAGCGCGCCCTGCTTGTTGAAGAAGCCCACGCCGCCGATGCAGGCGGTGTGATAGCCCGCCCGCGCCAGCCCGGTGGGCAGGTCGGGCTCGTCGAACACCCACGTGCGCGGCGCGGTGGACTCGCTGCCGCCGAAGCGCGCCGCGAACAGCCGCGGATGCGGCCCGGGCGCCCGCGGAGTGGGCAGGAAACCGGCGAGGAACGCGGTGTGCGCGGCGTAGGTGAAGCTGCCCGGGGTGTGCCGGGCCTCCCAGCGCCCCTCGGGCAACACCCGCGCCAGGTGGGGCAGCCGACCGGCCGCCGCGAGTTCCGCGGCCACGTCGTAGCGCAACGTGTCGAGGGTGACCATGAGCAGGTCGTGCCGGCCGACGACCTCGTTCATGTCGGGGTCGCGCCCGTCGTCGCGGGAGTGTGCGGCAGTGGGTGTGGTCAGGTCGGACACGGCAGTTGTTCCCCGTCTGGTGTTTCCCGTCCGGCCGCAGCCGACGTCTCCGGTGGGCGCCATCCCGCCATCAGCGCCCGGACCTGTTCCCCCCACGTGTCCCGACCCCGGTGCAGTACGCCCGGCAGCAGATCGCCGAACGCGTTGACCTCGCCGACCGCGTGCCGGCGCCGGTCGACCGCGAACAGCAGATCGACGCCGACGTGCAGGGTACGGGGAAAACATCCGGCCGCGCGAACACACGTCGCCAGCGCCTCGTCCCACGCGACGGACCCCACCGCCCGGCGCACCGCGTCGACGTCGACCCGGGCGTTGCCGAGGTGCAGATTGGTCATCGGGGTACGGCTGCCGCGTGCGACGACGTGTGTCGCGCGGCCCGCGACCACCAGGACCCGCAGGTCGACGGCGAGCCCGTCCAGGGTGAGCTTCGGCAACCACGTCTCGACGTGCACGCCGTCCACACACAACGCGTCGACCAGGGCGGCGACGTCCGCCTCGGCGCGATACGCGCGCACCCGCAACGAGTTGAACAGCGCGAGGTCGGATCCGGTGCGGACCAGTTCGACGGAGGTGGTGGCCTGTACGCGTGCCCCCGAGGTCTCCAGGGCCAGCACACCGGACGCGGACGAGCCGTGGGCGGGCTTGACGAAGACGCGCGGGCGGCGGCTGCTCCGCATCAACTCGCGCAGTTCGGCGTAGGAACGCACCGCGACGCCGCGCCCGTCGGCGGCGAGCCCGGGGGGCACCGCGACGCCCGCGACGCGCAGCCGTTCGTGCGCGCGCGGCTTGTCGAACATGACCGCGATGTCGTCGGGGTCGTTGACGAGCCACGCGCCGGGGGTCGCGGCGACGGCACTTCGCACCCGCCGCAGCCCACGACGAAACGCGGCGTGGCGTGCCGCGCCGCCCTCCACCCGATGCGGGTCCGCCGGCCCGCCGAGCAGTGCGTGCACGGCGGCATCCTCGCCGGGGGAGTCGATCCGCACCGGTCCGGCGGCGTAGCCGGGTTCGGCGCCGCGCAATACGTCCTGCCAGGCGACCACCCGCGGCACGGGCAATCCGGCGGCGCGCGCCGCGGCGTCGAAGCCCACCAGGCGGCGGTGGCCGGGGTTGCCGACGACGGTGATCGGGCTCTCGGGTGCGCCCGCACTCACTCGGCGACCTCCACATAGCGGTAGCCGCGGATACCCCGGCCGGATTCGCGGCGGGAGATCTCCACCGCGACGCCGGACGCCCGCAGCGAGTCGCGCAGGCGTTCGGCGACCGGGTCGTCCAGGAAGTGGTGATCGATCGTCAGCTTGCGCAGATGGCCGAGCGGTTGGCCCTGCAGGAGCGCCTCGCCGCCCTCGTTGCCCAGGGTGCCCATCGACAGGTCCAGGGATTCCAGCCGGGCCGTCACGGCGGCGCTCGCGAGTGCGGCGGCGATCTCGTCCTGGATCTCGCTGTTCATCAGGCCCAGATGCCGCAGCCCGGGCACGCGGGTCCCGGAGAGCAACTCGGCCAGGTCGTCGACGGTGGTGTCGCCGTCGTAGTCGCGGACGCCGAGCCACAGTTCGAGCGATTCCAACGCCGGAAGGTCGCTCAGGCCGACGGCACGCACGATCCGGGCGGACAGGCCGCCGCTCTCGAACCGGAGGCGGCGCAGGTGTTCGTGTCGTACCGGGGGCGGCGCGGGGGCGGCGGCCGCGGTGGGGTCCTGGAGGGCGTTCTCGCTGCCGCGGATCACCAACTCCTCCAGCGACGGGAAGGCTTCGAGCACTTCGGTCCACGGGCCGATGCCGATCCAGGAGATCTCCGCTTCCTCCTGGACCGCGTCGCCGAGGAAGAGTCGGCGCAGCGCCGGGAAGCGGTCGGCGTCCCGGATCAGCCGTTCGATCAGCGGATTGGGTTGGGACAGGTCCACATCCCAGGCGCCGACGATCAGGGCGGTGACCCGGGTGGTGTCCACGTTGGCCACGAAGTGGTCGTAGAGGTCCGTGAGTTCGGGGTCGTCCTCCCAGTGGCGCCGACGCAGCCGCCAGGCGACGGCGTCGGCGGGGTGGTCGTCGGGGGCGCTCCCGTACGGCGGGGTGGGTGCGCCGCGCGTGCCCTGCTCGGGTTGTTTCCCGGGGACGGCCGAGACCTCCTCCGACTCCGGCGGTCGCAGGTCGGCGACCGGCAGGCCGCCGAAGTTCTCCAGGTAGTGGTAGATGGCCATGCTGGTCGGTCACCTGCGTAGGTCGGGTCCCGCAGGCACGGTCAGGGGTGCTGCCGAGGGCGGGCGCGGGCGGATCGGTGGGCGTACCGGTCCTGACTACCAGAGCGCGCCGACGACCCGCGCGCAGGGGCGTACCCGCGTCGCTGCGCCCGCGACCATGACGTCACCGCCCCGCACACCGCGGGGCGCGGGGCGGGGGCGGTGGTGGGCGGCGGCTCAGCCCTCGCGCAGTACCGCGCGCAGGCGGGCGACGAACGCGGCCGGGTCGCCGACGAAGCCGGTGTGGTCGCCGGGGAACATCGTGGGCTCGATGCCGAGTCCGACGGCCAGGGCCCGGGACGTGTGGTCGCAACTCTGTCCGGTCGAGTCCTCGCCGATGCCGACCACGATGCGGGTGTTCGTCGCGCGCAGGGCCGCGAGGTCGGGGCACCAGCGTGTGGTCGGGATCAGTTCGTGCGCGAACCAGAAGCTCTCGTCGGCGACCACCTGCGGATCCCGATCGGCGCCGAACATGGTCTCGAATACCGGTTCGGGCAACGTGATGTGGGCCTGGTCCAGGAATTTGCGCCAGGCGCCGCGCACGTCGCCGGCCAGGTGGTCGGCGACGACGTCGGCGGTCTCGGCGTGCAACCGCTCGCGATCCTCCAGCAGTTCGACCACCGGGGGTTCGTGTGCGACCAGGGTGTGCACCTGTTCGGGATGCGCCTGGAGCAGGGCCAGCGCACTGACGGCGCCGCCGCTGGAGCCGACGACCACCGCCGGTCCGGCATCGAGGCGGGTGAGCAACCGGGAGAGGTCGTCGGCACGCAACTCCGGCGTCGAGTCCCGATCGGGGTCGTGCACCGAGCTGCGCAGCACGCCCCGCGGATCGGTGGTGAGCACGGTGTGCTCGGCGGCGAGCAGATCGGCCATCGGCGCGAACGATCGGGCGTCCATCGGGGCGCCGACCAGCAGCACGAGCGGGCCCCGGCCGCGGACTTCGTAGTGCAGGTGCGCGCCGGGCACGTCGAGGGTGTGCACGGTGACGGGAACCGTCGAAGTGGGGGTCATCGGATCCTCCGGGTTCGGGGCGGCGACACCCGGGTCGCGTGCCGCGCACGCGGTTCGGGTGACGGAGCCGGCCGGCGGGGACCGCTTCCCCGCCTTTGCCCATACGACGAACGGGAGCTGCCCGGATCGACAACGGGCCCGCGACGACTTTCCGTGCCGGTGCCGGATCGGATGGGTGACTACGCGCCCGAGGCCGGGGCACCCGCGAGTTCCTCGGCGCGCTCGTGCTCGGTCGGCGTGGGCTCGTCGGTGGGCCGGCGCCGGCGGCGGTACACGACGAGCGTTACGACCAGAGCGAGCAGGAGCGCGGACGCGCCCACCGCGACCCAGGGCACGGCCCGGACCGCGGTCCGGGCATGCGCGACCGGGCCGGTCTCCGCCGGGCCGCCGGGTACCGGCATCGGGTGCACCGCGAGGTCGACGTCCAGCCGGAATGCCTGGGTCACGCCGTCGACGCGCACGGTGCGGGTCAACGACGCGCCGGGCAACAACTCGGGCAACGGGTCGAGCCGACGGTGCTCGGTGGTCAGGCCCCAGGGACCGCGAACGGTCAGCTCGGGGCGGGCGCCGAGGCGGATGTTGCCGGTGTTGCGCACCGTGTAGGTGACGGTCAGGCCGCCGCCGAAGGGGTCCGGCGCGGTGTGTACTCGGGTGCTCAGGCCGCCGGTGCCCAGGGCGGGGCGCAACGGGCCGTCGACGCGCAGATACACCCGGGTGCCCACCCGTCGGTCGAGCAGCACCTGATTGCCGGCCGCGTCCCGGCCGGGGGCGGCCACCGAGGCGACCACGCCGCCGCTGTGGTCGCCGGGGGACGCGTTGTCCGGAACGGACAGTTCGAACGGTACGTCGCTGCGCGAGCGCGCCGGCACGGTCACCCGGGTCTGCTTGAGGCGGATCCACGAGCCGACGTCGGCGGGCGGCCGGCCGGCGGCGAGCAGGTCGAAGCCGCCGGCGGCGGTGGTGAAGGCGTCCTGGGCGTACAGATCCACGGTCAGGGGCGTGTCGCCGGAGTTGGTGACCGCGACGTAGTCGAGCCGGCGGGCCCCCGGGGCGAGGGCGTAGCGGAAGAACGGGCGTTCGTCCGGGCCGTGTTCGGTGGAGGGCTGGACGGACCACGTGCCGGCCGCGGGCGCGGCGGCGGGCGGGGAATCGGCGGCGCCGGCGGGCGTGGCGCAGGAGAGCACGAGGCCGGCGCCGGCCGCGGCGAGCGCGGTGAGCACCCGGCGGATGCGCCGACGGGAGTGGGGCATGACGGATTCCGTTCGCGGGCGGACGGGTGGGGCGGGTGACGTCGGGCCGGGGCGGCGCGGGGTACGGGGACGACCCGGACC